>JARRKF010000476.1:0-2869 GCA_037388405.1 Ignavibacteriaceae bacterium
ATGCTGTATACGATTGTGAAAGTGAAGGAATGATTTCCGGGATATCATCCTCGGTCCCAGCATTATTCTCATAAGAAGCTACAGTTCTTGCTAAGCGAGAATTAAACTCTGTAGTTTTCTCCATATAGCTGGCAGCAAGAAAATTTGCCCAACCCTCATCCATAAAAGCATATTTTTGTTCATTCGTACCAACATAAAAGGGAAAATACTGATGACCCATTTCGTGTGCTGTTAATGAAACTGTATAATCATAAATATCGTAAGATCCATCATTAATCATCATCGGGAATTCCATTCCACCACCTTCTCTTCCATTATTAAAAACGATGAATGAAGGAAAAGGAAAATCAATGCCAGGAATTTCTTTAGAATAATAATTAACAATGTTCTTAGCTATTTCTGCAACTTCATTAAAATCAGGTGAATCTTTGGGATAAATCGCCTGAACAAATACATTTTTATCATCATTCAATTTAACTGTAACACCATCCCACAAATAATGATCACTAAATGCAAAAGCAAAATCTGAAACATTCTCTGCCTTAAACTTCCAGATATTTTCCACAAATAATGATCACTCAATGCAAAAGCAAAATCTGAAACATTCTCTGCATTAAACTTCCAGATATTTTTATCGTTTTTATTTTTAAATGAAGTCGTAAAGTCATTAGAAGAAATAATATGAATCACAGTATCCGATTCATTTGCTTCCAGATATTTTTGATATATTTTTTCTGAATAAACTTCTTCCGGATTTAGTAATTGACCTGTTCCCCAAACACCAAAATTATTCGGTAAGGTTACGCTCACATCGAAATTTGAAAAGTCATTATAGAACTCTACCTGTCCACTGTAATTATTAAAATCCCATCCATCAACGTCATCGTACACAGCAACTTGCGGGTACCAATAACCGACCAAGACAGTTGTTGAATCGTATACACCCATTCTCAATCTTGTTTTGGGAGTCATGTAGAAATTCCAATTAATGCTTATATTCACAGATGATTCAGGTGGAATAAAATCTGAAAGTTTAATGATGGAAATCGTATTCTGGTTTATGTAAATATTGTTATCCTCTAGATCAATTTTATTTTCTCCAACGATAAGATTTTCTATAATCATTCCATCATTCACGGCTTCCGGACTAACAGAAAAATCTCTTGCACTTCCCTTTTTATAAATATTTGGATAAAGTCGAAGAACTAATGATTTTAACGTATCGGGACTATTGTTGTGATACGTAATTTTTTCATTTCCCTTAATAAAATAATTCGATGGATTTACTTCAACATTGATTTTATACTCAGATGAATTTTGCCAGTATTCTACTCCAGGTTGGCCATTAAAAGACCGAGTACCTTTTTCATAAGCCGGACGAATATTTCTAGGAATGTATAATTCACACTGTGCAAATAATTGAGAAATGAATAGAGTAAATTGGATTATAATAAGTAAAGATTTTATCTTCATATAGAATTACCCCGTTTGAAAAATTCTTCACTGAAAAAGAGATTCAGTATCTCCCTTATTAAATTTATTTTTCCCAAATCTTTTATAAGCAAGCTGGGTTGCCTCCCTGCCTCTTGGTGTTCTGTGAATGAAGCCCTGTTGAATAAGAAATGGCTCGTAAACTTCTTCAATTGTTCCGGGGTCTTCATTTACTGCAACGGACAAAGTATTTAACCCTACAGGTCCTCCATTATACTTTTCTATTATGGCAAGAATAATTTCCTTATCCATTTCATCAAGTCCGAAATCGTCAACTTCAAGAGCTGTTAATGCCTTCTTAGCTATGCTTAAGTCTATTTTTTTCTTGTCGTCATAATCAGCAAAGTCTCGTGTTCTTCTTAAAAGTCTGTTTGCAATTCTTGGCGTACCTCTCGACCGTTTTGCTATTTCGAAAGAAGCATCCTCATCAACTTTAACATTTAAAATTCCCGATGAACGCAATATTATTTTTTGGATATTTTCAGCATCGTAGTAATCCAATCTGAATTTTATACCAAATCTGTCACGTAGTGGAGACGTCAACATCCCGGCTCTTGTTGTTGCACCGACTAATGTATACTTAGGCAAGCTAAGTTGAATTGTTCTGGCATTAGGTCCGCTATCAATCATAATATCAAGTTTATAGTCTTCCATTGCCGAATAAAGATATTCCTCAACAACAGGACTTAAACGGTGAATTTCATCAATGAAAAGAACTGAGTTCTCTTCCAGATTTGTAAGAATACCAGCTAAATCACCTGGTTTTTTGGATTTTCGCATCTATAATTCGTGAAATAAATATTATGTTCAATTTAAATTTATGAAAAAGATATTTAATCCTAACTGCTTTTTTCCATTGCTATGTAACAAGTTCTTTATTTCGCATCTTAAACCTGTGAAGGATTAACACCATAAAAGTCATTAAAGTAATCATAAAAAGTGCAGCAAGAAAAGACATCCAACCGGAAAAACTTGAACCCCACAAGAGAGCGAGTCCCGGAGTCCAGGCACTTCCATAAAGAATCACTAAATGAACAACGTAAATTAAAAGTGTATTCCTTCCCGCAAGTATTATTAGAAGAGGAATTTTATTTACACTTAATGAAACATAAGAAACTAAAGCCGTTAAGATAAGAACAAAACCCATTCGGAAAAGAATTGTATTCGGCTCAGTCTGCGGATTTATAATTTCAATATTCAATGACTTAATAATGAATTGTGCAAGCAGAGCAATAAGAACCAGAATGAACCCATAAATAAAAACTTTAAGACCAAATTTTGGGGTTTTAAAAACCAGCGGATGCTCAGCTAAATAACTTCCAAGCACACCACCTGCAACTACGTAACCAGCCCAGGGAAACAGTGGAAAAAGTGATCC
>JARRKF010000477.1:0-2704 GCA_037388405.1 Ignavibacteriaceae bacterium
GAGTTAAATGATAACGCACAGGGTGGAATGGATAACGAAACGGTATGGGATGTAACTAGTATTCAAAGTGGTGTTTATTTTGCACGGATCGAAGCAAACAGCACAAGCGGTAAAACAGAACAGGCTATAATTAAAATAGCAATAGTAAAATAAAATTTATTAATGTCATTCCGTCCCGATTCTATCGGGATCGGAATCTGATGAGTACTAAAGATGCTGTCCGAAGGACTCCTTTGGAGAAACGAGTTCAGCATGACAATAAAATTGAAATACCAATTATCAAGCATCAAATAACAAACAAATCACATTTACCAAATTCGAAATACAAAACTGAATTTTTTGAAAATTGATTATTGAAATTTATTTGTGATTTGACAATTGTCATTTGAGATTTTCCAAAACTTACACGATGAAAAAATTCTTATTATTCTTCACAATCATCTTATTAACTAATAGCAGTTTTCCCCAGTTCACTGAATTTCATCCTGAGCTGGATTGGTACACAATTAAAGGCAAACACGTTGAAGTTCATTTCCATAAAGGTGCAGATAGGACAGCTAAAGTTGTGGCTAAAATTGCGGATGAAGTATGGGGACCGATAACATCTCTTTACCAGTATGAACCTTCAACAGTTCATTTTGTAATCAAAGATCTCGATGATTATTCAAATGGTGCGACATATTTTTTCGATAATAAAATTGAAATCTGGACAAGCGCGCTAGATTTTGATTTACGTGGAACCCACAACTGGCTTCGGAATGTAATCTCACACGAGTTTACGCATATGGTTCAAATTCAGGCTGCGATGAAACTTTCACGGTCTGTTCCTGCAATTTTTCTTCAGCTTCTTAATTACTGCAGAAGGCACTGCACAATATATGCGTCAGGAATTTGATTACGATAACTGGGATACTCATCGTGATATGATTTTGAGAAGCTATGCTCTCGATGGAAATATGTTGACGTGGAATGAAATGGGAGTATTTGGAAAAACCAGTCTCGGCAATGAGTCTGTTTACAACTCAGGTTTTGCTTTAACACGTTACATTGCTCAAAAGTATGGTGAAGATAAGTTAAGAGAAATTACTCAAAAGCTCGGTAGCTTCGGCAATTTTACAATTGACGGTGCCTTTGAAGATATACTCGGTAAAAACGGCGATGAAATTTATGCAGAGTGGCAAAACTTTTTGGTTAAAGATTACAAGGATAGAAGCACAAAAGTTCTATCTAATTTAGTTGAAGGAGAAAAAATTGCTGATGTTGGTTTTGGAAATTTCTATCCTACTTTCAGCAAAGACGGGAAGAAGATTTACTATGTTTCCAATAAATCCGGTGATTACTTTAGTCCTTCATCAATTTATGAATATGATATTGAATCAGGAAAAGAAAAATTATTAGTAAATGGAGTTCGCTCAACTTTTAGCTGGATTCCGGGAACAAACAAAATTCTTTACGCAAAGATCACCGAAGACAATCCCAACTGGTACAACGTTCACGATCTATTCATTTACGATGTTGATAAAGATGATGAAACCAGGTTGACGGAAAATCTAAGAGCAAACCAGCCAAATGTTTCTAATGATGGGAAGAGCATTGTCTTTTTATACGAGAGAGATGGTACAACTAATCTTGGTATGGTTGATATTGATGGCAAAAACTTCAGAGCTTTAACTTCGTACAAAAACGGGGAGCAGGTTTATAATCCTAAATTTTCAAATGATGATTCTTACATTATTTTTGATTATTCATATCATCAAACACGCGACATTGCAAAAGTAAATGCAAATGGTGGTGAAGTTGAGTTTGTAATCCAGACAGATCACGATGAAAGAAATCCGGTAATTGATAAAGATGGAAATTTAATTTATGCTTCAGATGAAACAGGTATTTTCAATATTTACTCTCTGAATCTTTCAACAAAAGAAAAGAAGCAGTTGACAAACGTAATCGGTGGTGCTTTTATGCCTGATATAAATGCGAATGGTGATATTACTTATGCCGGTTATACTTCATCAGGATATAAAATTTTCTTAATAAAAAATGATGAAGTGAAAAAAGTTGTTGCCGGAGATAGTTACGTTTGGAGAAAAAATCCTCCGCTTGATATGAGCAAACCGAATGGGGACATCAATCAATTTGATGTAAATGAATTGAGAAATTTTAATGATTTCTACATAGATAGAAATTATGGAACTATTGTTGGTCAAAGTGGAACAATCTTAAGAACTTCGGATGGGGGAAAAACTTGGACTAACCAAATTAGTGGAACATCTTATGATCTATACGGAATATCTTATAGCAATAATGATAATGGGATAGCTGTTGGAGAAAATGGAATAATTCTAATGACAAACAATGGAGGAATGATTTGGAATAATAAACAAAGCGGTACAAGTGTAGACCTTTGGGATGTTTGTGAACTAGATTCAAATAATATATTTGTTGTTGGTGAAGATGGTACAATACTCAACTCGAATGATGGTGGAACCAACTGGGCAATTCAACCAAGTGGGACTTCAGCTCAACTTCGGAGTATCTCATTTACAGATTTGAACATAGGAACGATAGTTGGAGAAAATGGGACTATTCTGAAAACAACAAATGGTGGAATGAGTTGGATCCATCAATCAAGTTCGACAACAAAACATTTGTTTGGAATTTCATTTAGTGACTCATTGAACGGAACCGCCATAGGTGAGAGTGG
>JARRKF010000478.1:0-2825 GCA_037388405.1 Ignavibacteriaceae bacterium
GCAGCATTTTCAATGGAGATAGTAAAGAAAACTCCATCCATTAAAGCTACGGTTTTGGATTTACCTCATGTAATTCCACTTACTAAAAAATATGTCAGCAAAGCAGGCTTGCTTGAAAATTTTAATTTTATTGAGGGTGATTATTTATCCAAGGAATTTGAAAAGGGTTACGATTTAATTTTAATATCCGCCATTATTCATATTAATAGCTACGAGCAAAATAAAATGCTTGTTAAAAAATGTGCCGATGCAATTAATAAAAATGGGATGATTATAATAAGTGATTTTATAATGAACGATGACAGAACGCAGCCATATCACGGTGCCCTGTTTTCAATTAATATGCTTGTGGGAACTACTAGTGGCGATACTTACACCGAACGGGAAATGAGAGAATGGTTTGATTCTGCCGGAATTACTAAAGTTGAAAGAAAAAACACATCCTTTGGTTCTGATTTGATGATTGGAATTAAATAACATCATAAGATTTTTAAAGGAACAGATAGCCTCTATTAGTGAAAAAATTAATCCTAAAAAACAGCAATAGTTTTTATTCATCTTCAAAAAGGAATTGCAACAAATTTTGGCGATGAGAGTACATAAAGGTTTTCTTACTTATATGAAATTAACCAGATATGCGCCAGTGATGCAAGGGCTGAGCGCTCAAAGCAGGAACACGAGTATCCCCTAAAATATATTTTTCCAAGAATGGTATTAATACGCACTACTGATGATGTGCTAATAACATTTAAAGAGAAATAAACACTTTACTCTACATCAAGCCAATTGATTTCTTGAAATTAATTAGGTACTTTATTCCTAGTTGAGTTCTTGCGAATTCTAAATTGTTCAATAATAGAATTAATCTATTGAAAAAAATATTTCCCGAATCTGCGTATAATCCAATTACTTTTACAGGCACCGCTATTGCTCTCGTAAGTTTTGGATTAATTCTCTTCCTGATGCTGCTTGAGGCTTTAAGTACTTCGCAAAAGCCCTATATGGGTGTAATCGTTTATGTAATTCTTCCTGCTTTTTTAATCGCGGGTCTCATTCTGATTGCAGTGGGAATGATAAGAAGAAGCAGAAGATTAAAATCGGGTAAGGATAAAGAATTTAAATTTCCTAAAATTGATTTCAATGATAAACGGAACCGTACAGCATTTGCTGTTTTCTTTTTTGGAACGATTTTACTTTTATTCTTCAGCGCATTCGGTAGTTATAAAGCATATGAGTACACAGATTCGGATGAATTTTGTGGTAAACTTTGTCACGCTGTAATGGATCCCGAATATACTGCTTACCGGGTTTCTCCTCATGCAAAAGTAGACTGTGTTGAATGTCATATCGGACCTGGAGCCGGATGGTTCGTAAGGTATAAATTATCCGGTGCTTACCAGGTTTATGCGACACTCTTTAATAAATATCCTAAACCAATTCCTACACCAATAAGTAATTTAAGACCTGCAAAGGAAACTTGCGAACAATGTCATTGGCCGCAATTTTTTTATTCAAGAAAAGAAGTTAAAAACACTCATTACCTTTCGGATGAAAACAACACAAGTTTTTCTCTTAATATGCTCTTAAAGATTGGAGGAGGCAGTGAGGAAACAGGCATCACTTCAGGTATTCATTACTGGCATATGGACATCGTTAATAAAATCACCTATATAGCTTCTGATTCTTCTCGTCAAACAATTCCCTGGATAAGGTCTGTATCAAAGAAGGGGAAAGTTACGATTTACAAGAGCAAGGATTTTCAATTCAAAAATGATACTGTCCCGAACGGCTTTGTGAGAACAATGGATTGTATTGACTGCCACAACAGACCAACACATATTTATCACAATCCTTATGATGCAGTAAATAAAATGATGTCAATAGGTAATATTGATACAGCACTTTCTTCCATAAAGAGTGTTTCAGATTAAGATTTTTATTGAAAATTTTTATAGAACAAAGTATCCTAATATTTTTAAAGACAAACAGGAATCTATTGAGAGGAGTATAAGTTCATTAAAGTACATTTATGAGAAAAATTACTTTCCCGGTATGAAAGTTAGCTGGAAAGAGTATCCAGATAACATTGGTCATATGTATTTTCCGGGGTGTTTCAGATGTCACGATGGAAATCATTTTAGTGCCAATGGAAAAGTAATTCCTAAAGATTGCAACACCTGTCATTTGATAGTCTCAGAAACTAATATTGAAGGTAAAAAAGAAACTTCACTTCAGGGAATTAAGTTTGAGCATCCTGTTGATCTGGGTGAACCAATTGAAGAGGTAGCTTGTACGGATTGCCATCAGGAATAAAAATCTTGAGGTAAGTTTAGAAGGTTAAAAAACTTTTTCTACTTACTTCGTAAATACTGATTCGGAAAATCTTTTAAATCAACATTTAATTTTTTTGCTGCGTTAAGAGCAAAGTAAGGTTCGCGCAGCATTTGTCTTGCCAGTAATACAATATCAGCTTTGCCGGAACTTATAATTTCTTCAGCTTGTTCTGCGGTTGTAATCAAACCAACACCACCTGTTAAAATTCCCGTTTCCTTTTTTATTCTTTCTGAAAACGGAATTTGATAGCCGGGTTCAACAGGAATTTTTGCATTCGGAACATTGCCACCGCTTGAACAATCAATTAAATCTACTCCAACATCTTTCAACCATTTTACTAATTGAACTGATTGTTCAATGTCCCAGCCGCCTTCAACCCAGTCAGTCGATGAAATTCTTGCAAACAACGGCATTCCCTCAGGAATTGTTTTCCGAACAGATTTAGCAATTTCAGTTGCAAATCGGCATCTGTTCTCAAGGTTTCCACCATA
>JARRKF010000479.1:0-3181 GCA_037388405.1 Ignavibacteriaceae bacterium
AAAAATAGATCCGCTTCAGCTTTATAATGATGGATATACCAACGTGATACTTCAAGATGATCAATTTGAAGGAGAACACTCGACGCTTCCTTTCAATTTATTTATAAATCATCCTGTAAAAAATGAACCTGTAATAAAGCCGGAAGAACCTGCGAATTTAATTATCAAAAAAGATAATAGAGTAAAATATGTTGTTGTCAACGGGTTTGTAATTGATGTTTCCAATACTGATTCGTGGTCAGGTAATTCAATTGTATACAGATGCAAATAGATGAAAATCAAGCTTCCGGAAAATAGATTCGAAGTAACAAAAGAAGAACTTGCAAAGCTTGGAGAAGAATTTAATTCTGAAGCCTTTCCCCTTCTTAATGAATTATACAAAACTTCTTTTTGCATACTGCTGGATAAGAAGCCTGCAAAAAAGATTATTCGTCAAACTTATTCTGAAACAATTGAGGACTGCAACGTAACTAAATCAGGAGCTGATTGGTGGAGCTGGATGCACAGAATTTGGATGAGGGAAATTCGAGAGTATTATTCTGCAATAGAAAATGATATCAACACAAAATTTGACTTCATTGATTTTACAAAAACAGACTTGAATGAAGTAAAAAATTTTTTTAGAGATGACAGCTCTGAACAAAGAATATCTCAGAAAGATTTTATTAGTAATCTTAAAAGATTACCTTCAGTACTAAGGATTCCATTAATAATGAAAGAAGTCCATTCACTCAGTTACGAAAAAATAGCTGAGCTGATAGACGTTCCAGATGGAGTTATTGCTACGAGAATTTTCAGGGCGAGAAAACTTCTGTTTATTTTCTTAAGAGGAAACTACGATTACGAAAAACAAAAAAGATCAGGTTTACCGGAGAATTTTATTCCAATTATTTTTGAATATAGAAAATCTGCATTACTGGTTGATAATGAACTAAACGCAGAAAAATTGAGGGAATTTAATGAAATTTTAAAGACACAGAAGGAATATGAAGCAGAACTATTAATTCAGAAAGAAATTAAGAATCTTTTTAAGAAGCTAATTCCTGATATAAAAGCTCCAGATGGATTAAGATCAAAAATTGAAAAAATGGCTTTCAAAAAATTCAAAAAAACCCAGTAAATCTTTTCTAAAAACGTAGCATCAAATCATCATATTCCCCCAATAAATACAGTAATAATCTATAATTAAGTTGAAAATAAGGTTTATAGTATACTTCGTAGGGTGCAAGTCAAATTGATTTGATTATAGGGCGAGATACCCTTAAATTTGTTTCCTGAAATTAAAAGAGTATTGTATTATGGCAAGGATTAAAAATATTGAAGCATTCTGCAACTCGTGCGGTACCGTTCAAAAAATGGAAATTACAAGTAGTGTTACGGGTGAAGAATCTGAATTTAAAAAGTGGGCTAAATGTAAATCTTGCAAACAGGTAATGATTGTTGATATAAGTGACATACTAAAAAACAACAGCTTAACTCTTGAAGGAATTGAAAACGAAGATTGCAAGAAATATTCACCTAAAAACACTTTTGAAGTTGGGGAAACTATTTATCACGAAAACTGGGACGATTTTGGAAGGGTTGTATCTAAAGAAACTCTTTCTAACGGCAAGAGTTCTATTTCGGTTGAATTCCAGAAATCAGGTTTAAAAAAACTTATTGAATCACTAAATAACCCCGCTGAAAGCGGGATAAACCAGGGAAATGAGGTGAAATAATTTGGTTGGCATTTCAGTCGGTGAAAATGAATCCATCGATAAAGCTTTAAGAAGATTTAAAAAGAAATATGAAAGATCAGGTGTTCTTAAAGAATACAAGAAGAGAACTTTCTTTGTAAAACCTTCTGTAAAGAAGCGGATGGAAAAAATTAAAGCAGCCCGGCGCTACCAGCGATCCGATGATTATTAATTTTTGGACCCCTCTTAGATGTTTAACTATAACATTGTAAGCATCATCAATTGTATCGCAAAGAGTAAAAAGATTCAGATCAGCTTGATTGATCATTCCATTCTCAACCAGACCATCAAAATTTATAATACTATTCCAGTACTTTTTATCGTACATAACTACAGCCAGCTTCTTTTTAATTTTTTCAGTTTGAACAAGGGTGAGTATTTCAAATAGCTCATCCATTGTACCAAAGCCGCCGGGAAAAACTATCAGCGCTTTAGAGAGATAGGCAAACCAGAACTTCCTCATAAAAAAGTAATGAAACTCAAAGCTTAAATCGGGTGTAACGTATTTGTTTACAAATTGCTCAAACGGAATGCTGATGTTCAGTCCGACCGAATAACCGCCGGCTTTTTTTGCACCTCTGTTTGCAGCTTCCATAATTCCGGGACCACCACCTGTGCAAACAATAAACCTGTTCGCAGATGTTTCAAGATTTAAGGACCACTCAGTTAGTCTCTTAGAAAGCTCAACTGCGTCTTCATAATACTTTGACATATTCAGGTAGTGCTGTGCTTGTCTTAGCTTTGCCGCAAAATTTTCAGTCAGCTGTGGGCTAGAAGATTTTATTTTATTGTAATCTTTTAATGCATCTTTTCTTGCTTTCAATCTTGCGGAGCCAAAAAAGACAATAGTATCCATTACTTTGTGTTGCTTAAATTTACTTTTAGGCTGAAGGTATTCAGTTATAAGCCTTACAATTCGTCCATCGGAAGAATTTAAAAAATCCAGATCTTGATATGCTTTAGTAGGTTTTTTCATATTAATTGATAAAAATTTTTATTTGTGATGTGTTGGAGTTTAATATGCAGAGTGATTTATTTGCAGTGAAAATTTATTTTAATTTTAAAATCTTTAAATAGATATTTTTATACAAGTTCAATTCAAATAAAGTAAAATTACGGTTTAAATGAAAATTCTCTTCTCAACTACACTAATTTTCTTTTTAAATATTTTTCTTATTGCGGAAACTCCTGAAAAAGTACTTCAGAAAATTGAAGACTTACTTGAAGATGTGCCTTCCGGAACTAAAACTGCAATAATGATTTACAATCCTCTTACTGAAGATACAATCCTTAGCATAAATCCAACTGAAGAAATGATTCCTGCATCCAATACCAAACTCTTTACTTCTGCCGTTGCATTGGATTTAATGGGGGGAGATTACCTGTTGTCAACAAAAATATTATCCGGGGATAATGATCTTTCAGACGGTACAATTGATGGCGAC
>JARRKF010000480.1:0-2896 GCA_037388405.1 Ignavibacteriaceae bacterium
GGGATTGAAACAACAGCTACTATTATTCTATTAAAGTTTTCACTAGCTGGCATCTTCGTCTGGATCTGATCCTTTCGACTTCACTTCCTGAATAAATTCAAGAGCAGCCTGAACATCTGATTTTTTTACCATCAGCTTTACAATTGAAAGATCTCCGGGTGCAGGAAAGCTTGAATCTTTTTGTGATAGAACAGTCGCACCTATTCCGGCACTTTCAAGATTTTCTTTCAGCATATCAACATCAATCAAATTAAAAGATGTGTAAACAAGAACCCAATCGTCTTCTGTAAGTTCAGGATATTTTTTTAGTTCTGACGCATCTACCAGTGGTACATTGCAATCGGGGCAAATTACTATTCCCTCGACATATTCATAATTACAATTTGGACAGACAGGCATTTCATTCTCCTATTATTATTTTATTTTTTGAATAATATCTATTAATTAAAATTATTAGAACAATAAAAAGAATCAACATTAAAAAGAAAAACTCTATGTTCATATTTAATGCTGAAGTTTCGGAAACATTTCCGGTTATCAATTCATCGTCACCAATAATAAAGTAAAGCATAACAGCAAAAAAGTTATTAAGAAAGTGCAGAGTCATCGGAATTACCAACGATCGACTTTTATAAGCAGCAAAGCCAAAATAAAAACCTAAAATTGCCAGAGGAATAAATCCGTAAGGATTCATATGGTACAACGCAAAGAAGACCGCCGTAATTAATGCAGCAAGATATGGTTTTAACTTAAATTCAAAACTACGTTGTATATATCCCCTGAACATCATCTCTTCGCAAATTGCAGGAACGACAGAAATAGTAATTATAACCAGAAGCATTTCCGGTACATTTTGAGCACTCATCAGGTTGCCAAATGTTTTTTCAATCAGATCATTCAGTGCATCAAGCAATGTTTTAATAGAATTTACGAAAGGAGATAAAGCAGCGAGTTTATCAATAAAATAATTTTGTATGTATAAATAACTTTGCAGAAGTGGAGTTAGGATTACAATTCCTAAAATAAATAGTGCAACTTCTCTCCAGTTAGGTAACTTAATGACCAACTATAGTCATAATCCTCATTCCATTAACAGGAGTCGACTCAAGATCAAATCCGAAAATTAGAAGCGTCAATAATCCGCCAACAAACTGGTATAAAATAAAACCACCAATTAGGCCCAGGAATGCAGCAGCAATAGGTGAGATAAGTGGATAATGAGAATAAGGCTCCGGAGTATTAATATCCCCGGTATTCTCGGGTTCTTCCTGATTTTGATGCTCGTTGAATTCGTCCAATTTAGTTCCGGATTAGTATAAATGTTTAATTAAAGCAAAGATAACAAATTATGGAGTGATTAATAAAAAAGAGGAAGCCGGAGCTTCCTCATATTAAAATATTTAAATGTTTTTAACGTTTTGATGCTAACTCACCTGCAAGCCCTTCGTATTTGGTAAGCTTTGCTTCAACATGACCGATGACAACTTTTGTTCTAACTTTTACAGGCATTTTTAATTCGTCATCAGTTAGCCATACAATTATATTGCCTTCGTGTTTAAAGAGTCCACCCTCTTTTACAAGCGGCTCAACAACAATGCAATCAAACTTTCCGGCAGGAACATCGATTGTTTCTTTACCCAAGTACTTTACATCTAGATCATAAACTTTATTTTTGTAAAAATTATGAAGATGGATTAAATCGTTCACTTTCATATTGGAATAATCTAAAGTACGTGCATAATAAAAAGCAGATACTATATCATTCACATATTTTGGAATTTCATATTCGCCTTCACTCGTTTTAGCTTTACCTTTTCGCTGATCAAAAAATGCAGAGAAATCTCTTGTGTATCCACCTTCCCTGATATGTTGTTCAAATCTCCAAGGGAACAATCCTTCTACATCAACATAAGTCTCGTATCGGTCTCTGACTTTATAGAATACATCAAAGCTTGGAACAGTGTTTACTTCAAAGGTTATATGATAAGCTTCTCTACCAGAAATCTTTTTAATCCGTGGAATTTGCATTACAGCTACACCAGCAGTCACAAATCCATAATCAACATCAAAAGTTAATTTTTCTCCTTCTGTAAAGGCTTTATTTTCAAGTACTCTGAATTCACCTTCACTAGTCTTCGATTGTGGAATCACAAAAAGACTTGTCAATAAAGTGAACAATAAAACATACATCATTTTTTTACTATACATTAAAAAGCTCAAAAATATTATTAAATTTTCAATACGCTTTTAGTTTGTTCAAATACTCTGCCAATATCAATACTACTCATACATTGCAGTTTTTCGCACTGTTGACGGGTACAGTTGCTACAGTTAATTGTTGGTGTAAAAACTGTTTTGTTTTCTGTATACGGTCCCCATCTTTTTTCTGAACAGGACAAAATTTTAGAATAAAATCCGATAACATAAATACCAAAAGCAGCGGCTATATGTAATGGCCCTGTAGAATTAGCAATGAACAGATTTGATTTTTTTATCAAAGCTTTTAGTAATGAGATATCAAGTTTGCCAGCTAGATTTATAACTGCTCCACTTACTTCAAATTCTTTGCACAATTCGATTTCATTTTTATTTCCTGTAATTACGATTGAAACATTTTTCAATTCACTTAATCTTCGTGTTAGTTCAATAAGTTTTTCTTTTGGCAAATCAACCGAACTACCACCGCTGCCCGGGTGAATTATTACAAGTTTATTCCCAGCTTTAAATCCATTTTCACTTAAAATTTTCGTAATTCTCTCAGAACTCTCATCAGAAACATATAAGTAGAATTGTATCCTGTCTGGTATATCGGATTTTTGAATTCCGATTTTACACAAAAGACCGATGTTGTACTCAAGCTCGTGCTTCTCCGCGTATTTTCTATGTTCAAAAATTT
>JARRKF010000481.1:0-3282 GCA_037388405.1 Ignavibacteriaceae bacterium
GACTTTTTTAATGAATTAGGACCGGAAATCAGGGCAGCCCATTTTGAATATGGATCTAAAATACCAACACCACTTTCTCAAATGCATTTGTATCCAATTAGCGGTGCTGCCGGAAGAGTAGCTAATGATAAAACTCCATGGGCATACAGAGATGCAAAATATGCGGGTGTAATAGGCGGTGCTGACCCTGATCCGGTAAATGTAGAGAAGATGACTAAATGGTGCAAAGATTACTGGGATGCATTGCATCCCTATTCATCTGGCGGAGCTTATTCAAATTTTATGATGGATGAAGGGCCTGATCGCGTTAAGACAAGTTACAAAAACAATTATGACAGGCTTGTTTCAATAAAGAACAAATACGATCCTGAAAATCTATTTAGAGTAAATCAAAATATTAAACCATCTTTGTAAAGTTAAAAGTAGTAAAGGGGCAACGATATAATCGCGTGTCTTGAACCCAATAAAATTTAGTGTTGATAACTCTCGAAGCAAGAGCCCGTAATTAGAGCGCTTTTTGTTTTACATCACCATTATAAATAAGCTGCATTTTTCGATCTCAATTTTTATAATTCTTTCCCAATCTAGTCTCCCGGATAAACCCCGCCAAAGAAGCACACATTTTAAATAAATTCTGTTCAGACGATGAATCGATTGTTATTGCTTTTGAACAGGATGTGCTATTTAGTTGAATTACAGGAGCCTAACTTCATATCAGTTCTTCTAAAAGATATTCTGAAATATTCAAGAGTTATCTATTAAAAGTAACTGAGTAAAATTAAAAATAGAAATCATTCTTAATAATTAAGGAGTAACACAATGTACAAAATCATAATCTTTTCAATGGTTCTCTTTACACCGTTTTTGCTGCTGGCACAGGGCAACAGAATTAACGTCCCGGATGACTTCGCTAAAATACAGGACGCTATAGACAGTTCCGTTGATGGCGATACTATTATTGTAGACCCTGGTACCTACTATGAAAACGTAAACTTCAAGGGTAAAAATGATCTGGTATCAAGCTATTATTTATTTGATGAAGATGTCAGTTTCATAAACACTACTATTATTGATGGCAGTAATCCTCTATTCCCTGACACAGCCAGTGTAGTTATATTTATGAATGGCGAAGAAAACACAGCAATACTGCAGGGTTTTACCATAACCGGCGGGAAAGGGACAATATATCTTGATCCGACAGTTAACCTATTCGTCCGTGGTGGTGGAGGGGTTCTTATTGAGGACGCTTCACCAACTATCAGGCACAATATCATTGTTGATAATGAAGCAATCAATACGACAGGGGTAACTCACACTGGAGCGGGGGGTATATCAGCTCAGAAATCAAGTGCTATAATAAGTAATAATATTATATACAAAAATAATTCTGGAGCTGGCGGAGGTGTATTACTGGGTGAAAATCCGGATGCAATTTTCATGAACAACGTAATTGCGTACAATGAAAATAATCCGACTTCGCTTGGAGGAGGTGGTGTTTTTATTCGTGGTACGCAAGGTAAATTTATGAATAATACAATTGCCTATAATCATTCCGATAAAGGCGGTGGTATTGATTTACATAAATCCCCAACTACATTCAATATAGAAAACTGTATTATTTATGGTAATACCTCGAGTTCTTCGAATACACAAATAACTGGCTTGGATAATATCAATATTACCAATACAAATATTGAAGGTGGCTGGGAAGGAGAAGGGAATATGGATGAGCTTCCTTTGTTTTTAGAAAACAGTCCTTTGATCCTGCAAGAGGGTTCTCCTTGTATTGATATGGGTAACCCAAACACCGACAACAACGATTGGGAAGATCCTGATAATCCTGGCTTTGCGTTAGCCCCGGCTCTCGGCACATTAAGAAACGACATGGGCGCGTAATCAATATAAGTCGATGCCGCATACGCTGTTCGCACGGAACAACAGAATTAATGTTCCGGATGACTTTGTCAAAATACAGGACGCCATAAACAGTTCTGTTGATGGAGATACTATTCTTGTCGCGCCTGGTACTTACTTTGAAAATATAAATTTTAGGGGTAAAAATGTTCTGCTGTCAAGCTATTATTTATTTGATGAAGATGTCAGTTTCATAAACACAACTATTATAGATGGTAGTAATCCTCAATTACCTGACACAGCCAGTGTTGTTATATTTTTGAATGGCGAGAACAATACAGCAATACTCCAGGGTTTTACTATTACCGGAGGGAAAGGAACTAAGAATTTTGACACGGATGGAAATTTTTTCGTTCGTACCGGAGGAGGGATTATCATTTTACGTTCTTCACCAACTATCAGGCACAATATTATTGCTTTTAATGAATCCATCAATTCAGCCGGGGTAAGTCACCAAGGAGGTGGGGGCATAAGTGTCAATCACTCAAGCGCAATAATTAGTAATAATCTTATATACAAGAATAATGGCAATGATGGTGGAGGTTTAGTATTGGGTCGAAACTCAGGAACGGTAATTAGGAATAATATAATTGCATATAATACAACTATTCCTACCGGTATTGGAGGAGGTGGTTTTTTTATTTTTGGTAAGCAAGGTAAAATTATAAATAATACAATTGCATTTAATCAATCGAATAAAAGAGGTGGTATCGAAATACAAGATGATGCAACAGTTAATTTAGAAAACTGTATTATTTATGGGAATAAATCAGGTTCTTCCAATACACAAATAGGTGGCTCAGGTCATTTCAATATTACTAATACAAATATTGAAGGTGGCTGGGCAGGCGCCGGGAATATTGATGAGAACCCTATGTTCATAGAAAATACACCTTTAATCCTGCAAGATGCTTCTCCCTGCGTTGATAAGGGTGACACGAGTGCCGCTAACTACGATTGGGAAGACCAGGATAATCCCGGTTTCGCTCTATCCCCGGCTCTGGGTACACTGCGAAACGACATGGGCGCCTATGGCGGTAATCAATATAAGTCGATGCCGTTTTCAAGTATGGAAATTACAAGGATAGAGGATGAAAACGGAACCACCCCAAATAAATTTGTTTTGAGCCAAAACTACCCAAATCCATTCAACCCAAGCACTTTAATTAATTACTCAATTCCTGACAATAGTTTTGTCACAATTAAAGTCTATGATTTACTTGGCAAGGAAGTAGCAACTTTAGTTAATGAAGAAAAACCGTTTGGCAATTATGCGGTTGAATTTGATGGAAGTGATCTGTCTAGTGGAGTTTACTTTTACAGAATGCAGGCAGGAGGTTTTTCAAATATAAAGAAATTTATATTACT
>JARRKF010000482.1:0-3605 GCA_037388405.1 Ignavibacteriaceae bacterium
ATCGGGGTATATAAACAATTAAAATTAACTAAACCTATCCTCATAATTGACAATGAGAAGAGCGCCAGATTCTTAATAACTATATTCAAAAAAGCAGGTATAAAGGCGCTGGCAAAAGACACAAAACATCTAGCGGATGTAATTCAGGCTTTTGAATTTCTAAAAAAACAGGAAATAGATTATTTATTTATTGATTCATTATCAAAAGTTTACTATCAATTTGTAAAAGATTATAAAATTAAAAACAGGAAGGAAAGAATGTACTTAAATGATTGGGGAGCAGTTATTCCAGCCTGGCAGGAAGAATTTTGCGACAAGTTTCTTGAAGTTGAGGGAAATATTTCATTCACCGGCCGCGGTGGTTTTGAGTATGAAAAAGAAGGCGACGAGTTGGATGAGGAAGGAAGGATAGTTCATAAGGGTCAGATGGTTAAAAGCGGTGTGAAAATGAAAATTGCTGGTGAAACCCCGTTCGATCCAGATTTAAATGTTTGGATGCAGCTGGAAAAAGAATTGGATAAAAAAGGAAGACCTGTTCAGAAAAATGTTGGTTATGTATTCAAAGACAGAAGTAGAACTATAATGGGAAAAAGATTTGAATTCCCTACTTATAAAAATTTCAAATCTCTGGTTGATTTTATTGTAGAACTTCCAATAGGTAAAGTAGCCGGTGAGACCTTCACTAATAATTTAACACCTGGCAACGACTATGATTATTTTGATAAGAGAAATAAACAGCAAATTGAGACAGAAATTATTTCTGGGATATTTGATAAATATGGTCTAGGTGATGCAAGATCCAAAGCTGATAAACAGATTAAAGCCACGATAATTGAAAAGATTTTCGGCACTACAAGTCAGACCGAGATTTCTAAAATGAATCATGAGCTGCTAAAAAAGAAAAGATCAGAACTGGAAGAATTGTTCTCTCAATTATCCACAGCGCAGCCGGAAAATGTAATCGAATGGGTAATGTCTTACCATATTAAAGCAGCTGCTTAATCCTTCAGTGCTGCTGGTCCGGATTCCGGATCAGCAGCATAACTCTTTACTTCACACCCATTGGAAGCCTCTTAAAACTGTAACACTTTTTGTATTAAACTTATAGTTTCGCTTCGTTGTTAATAGGAATAATTTAACAACTCCGCTCAACTATTCAGGATTGAACAAAAAGATGTTCCAGTTTTCACTGCGACACGTAACTTTATAAATACTTTTTTAATACAATACATTTTATTTCGGGTGCCCACAGGGTGCCCAAATTCGGATTAATTCTGATGAGTTCTGATTAGTTTTGATGATTCCTCAATTTGAAGTAATAAAAAAAGCCCCAAAATAGTTAATTTTGGAGCTTTTTGGCGGGGCCGACGAGACTCGAACTCGCGACCTCCTGCGTGACAGGCAGGCGTTCTAACCAACTGAACTACGACCCCACTATTTACTAAGAACAAATATTAAAGATCAAATATATACTTTGGCGATACTAAAATCAACTTAATAAATATAAAGATAATTAAGAATCGCCGAATGAAATTCCAACGGCTTTGGCTGCAATCAATGCCTGAGTATCATGTTTAACTAATTTCTGTCTTGCAATTGCATCTTCAATTTTCACATTCTTTATTTCGCTTCCCTTTAGAGCAACCATTCTGCCGAATTTACCTTCTGCAGCCAGCCGGATAGCAAATGCTCCGAATTTTGTTGAGAGAATTCTGTCATATGGGGTTGGGCTTCCGCCGCGCTGTGTGTGGCCCAATACAGTAACTCTTGTTTCTCTTTTTGTATTTTCTTCAATTTTCTTAGCTACAAACATATATTTTTTCCCATGAGAAAGGTATTTCAGGAATCAAAATAATATCTGCGCCGCCGGCTAATCCTCCATTTAAAGCAATCCATCCTGCATATCTGCCCATTACTTCAACTACAATAACCCTATGATGAGAAGAAGCAGTTGTATGCAGACGATCCAGGGCTTCTGATACAACAAACACAGCAGAATCATGTCCAAAAGTCAAATCTGTAGCTTCAAGATCATTATCAATTGTTTTGGGAACACCTATAACATTTATTCCCATCTGGGAAAGTTTATTACAAATATGCATTGTACCATCACCACCGATAGCTATTAATTCATCAAGTCCCCAGATTTCATAATTACGTAAAGCTGCATTAGACTTATCAACAATTTCAATTTTACCTTCTTTTTCAACAGGCCAATGAAAAGGATCTCCTTTATTTGAAGAACCTAAAATTGTACCTCCTCTTGCCAGAATACCTGATACATCTTCATTTTTTAATTCACGTGCTCTGCCTTCTACCAGCCCCTCAAAACCATCTATAATACCAAATACTGACATACCGTTGTCCTGTGCAGGTTTAGTAACACCTCTAATTACAGCATTAAGTCCGGGGCAATCACCTCCACCAGTCAAGATTCCGATTTTTCTAACCTTAGTTCTAGCCATATTTCCTTTCTGAAATTTGAGCTGCCCTCAATTTAACATATACGGGTAACTCTTTCGAAACTTATTTTATTTTCTTAATATTTTAATTTAAATTGTAATAATTCCTTAATTATTTCGAAAACTTTATTTGCTTATCCGTAACTATTTTAACTTTTTCAGACACAATTAAACATTTTTTAATTTTCGATTACAAAAATAATTAAATTACAAATAACCTTGAAATCGATATCCACAATTAATTAATTGTCGAAATTTTTTCCGGTTTATTAATATGCCACTTTTTTTATCCGGAACTAATATTTAACAACTCAGCTACAATTAGTATTGTAATTATTACAGATTAATAATAAAAATTTCATTTGACATTGTTTAAATATGATGTTAGATTAAAATATATTCATTCAGGGAGTAGAAAATGAATAATATAGAAAGAGCTAATATTTTATTTTTTACAGCTTTTTTTATGCTGCTGTTATCCTCTTCAAACATATTTGCCCAGCAGTCAAAGCAAAATGATATTGCAGAGGCTATGGCTCTGAAACTTAAACAAAAAGTAATATTAACGGATAAACAAACAGCCAAAGTTAAAGTTATATTAACGGAGTACATTGAAGATTTAACCAAAGGGGATAATTCAAATCAAACACTGAAAAAAGCCGAAGATGATATTTTATCAATTTTAAATGAAAAACAAAAAGTAAAATATAGCATTATCGAAAAAGATTTTTTCAATGAAGTAAATCAAAGAGTTCTGAAGAAATTTTGACCCTGATTTATTTGAAGCCAGCGGGAAAAATTATTTCAAATTCAGTGGAGCCATTCTTTTTCAATTCAATTTCACCTCCTAATTGAGACGTAAGGGAAGTTACTAATTGAAGCCCTAAAGAATCTGTATTTCTGAAATCAATATTGTCGGGAAAGCCTATTCCGTTATCTTTGAATAGTAAGTCGTATTTATTTTGCGGAGTAAGGTGCATACTAATAAATATTTCACCTTTTCTGCCGTTCGGGAAAGCATGCTTTAATGAATTGGATATCAGCTCATTAATAATTAAACCACACAAAATACCCGTATCTATTTCAAGGAAAGTTTCGTCAAAATTACTGCTAAAGGTTATCCGCTTGTTTTCTATGCTGTAC
>JARRKF010000483.1:0-2533 GCA_037388405.1 Ignavibacteriaceae bacterium
AATACGTTTCTGCATCGACTTCTCCAGGATTTAATTTTCTACTTATATCCTTAGAATCAACATCTAAAATTGCAATCTGATTATTTCCGTCTTCCGTCACCACAAATGCAAAATATTTTCCATCCTGTGACCAGGTACCTGCCGAGTTCATAAATCGCAATGCATCAAAATGGGCATCCGTATTTGTACTAACCAACTCATTTATCAGTTTACCCGTATGTGCATCTGCCAGATATAAATTAAGTGTGAATAAATCTTCTCTTGTAAAAAGTGCAATATAATTTCCATCAGGGCTAATAACCGGTGAAAGATTCATTCCTCCATTTCCAGAAATTAACTGTTTACCTGTTTTTGATGGTTTTGTCTTTCCTTTTATCTGGTCACCGTAAACTTTAATAATATCTCGTCTCCACATATTTGATAGGGAGTCTTGACTAACTTTTAATACTTCTTTGAATCCTTTCTCCCAACCATTTTTTATAACCGATTCAAATAGTGGTTTTATTATATCATCTCCATAATTACTGGCAATATATGACCAAAGAATTTGACCGTATCGATAAGGGAAATATTTGTAGTTGGTTGAAACATCGTTTATATCAGGAACATCATTATTCAAAACAGCATCTCTCATCCACATAGCTGTAAGAGCATCTTTTCTGCCGATTGACAAATATTCTGCAAGTCCTTCTATAAACCATAATGGCATCGAACCTGCAGCTCTAAGTCCGTTTCTCCCGGATTTTATAAGATTATATTGAAAAGCATGAACCAGCTCATGCCCCAGCACGTGATCATTTTCTTGCATTATTGCGGCATCGGTAACAGCTTCTTTTTCCTCAGGATAGAAGTACAAATCGAAATGTTCTGTTTTTAAAATTTCAAAATTAAAATTCTGATATTGTACTTTATTCCGGCCGAAATACTGAGCCTCAGCTTCGGATAAAAAAACACAGAAGAAGATTATAAACACAGAAGTGACTTTGATAAGAATGTTACTCATACACTTAACACTATTATTAATAGAATCTAAGATTTAAACTCATTTTAACTATCAATAAATAAAATAAAATTTTGTTTATCATCTTCAAGTGAAAGTAATATATAGCTTTAAATTGGGTCTAAGACATAATTTAGTTGATTGTATGAGGTGATCATTGTCTTGATTTTATAGTCAATTTTATTTAATAATAAGAGTACTATTACGGATAATGACTGTTATTCTTTTTTTAGAATCTTATTGAGCGAGAGATTTTTAAATCTGTAGGTAATGATGGTAGATTTTCTTAAAACTAATTGGTTTCAATTTGAAATTTTATGTCAAACAGCCCTAGCCATGTTTCTTGGTGCGCTGATCGGGTTGGATCGCGAATTATCAAAAAAGCCAGCTGGATTGAGGACTCATATTCTGGTAGCCGGAGCATCAGCTTTAATTGTAAAATTAACCCAAATTGCTGTAACTACTTTCAAATCCGAATTCGCCACTGATCTTTTACGTGCTGATCCAATTCGAATATTCGTCGCAGTTATTACAGGCATCAGTTTTTTAGGAGCGGGCACTATTATTCGTCAAGGTACAGGAAATAAAATTGAAGGTCTTACCACTGCTGCTTCATTATTATTCTCAGCAGTTATAGGTATGGGAGTTGCACTTTCACAATACATCATTTCGATAGGTGCAACTATACTGGCATTATTTATTCTGCTAAGTCTTGGCAAAATTGAATACTGGGTATCGCAAAGATCGAATATAAAATCAAAAGAAAATTAACCTTGCATTAGTTTTTTAAATTTATTCCTGATTTTTTTACCTTCACTTTCAATTTCTTTTTCTTTATTAAAAAGTCTAACTAGCCTTAAACTTGTTTGATTATTTTTATTTCCGGGAAAGGTTGTAGAGATTTCCTTATTACTAGATTGAATTACTTTTTTTGCTTTATCAATCATTCTCCTTCTCATTTTTTCTTTTTCCATTCCCAAAACAGAATTGTGCTGATAATATTCTAAGAATTTTTGAAAACTCGCCCTTATTTTATGTGCATATAATTCAGGATTTTTAATAGTTTTTTTCGTCATATCTACCTTTCATTTTATAAAGAATTATTTCATTTAAGCTTCTACTTCTTCACCCTTTTCAACTTTATCCAACAGCCAATTAATCTGATCTCTATCCATAGTTTCATTTTCAAGTAGACCTTCGGCAAGTGCATCCAGTTTAACGCGATTATCCTTGAGCAGCGTTATCGCACGTTCTTCCGATTCTTTTATGATTTTTTCTATTTCCTCATCTATAATTTGCTGAGTGTGTTCGCTAAAGTTTTTACTCTGAGCAATTTCTTTACCAAGAAACAAATGATCTTCTCCCTGCCTATAATAAACAGGACCAAGCTTATCACTCATTCCCCACAGGCAAACCATTTTTCTTGCAAGATTTGTTACAGCTTTAAAGTCCGAAGCTGCTCCGTTTGAATAGTCATCAAATACTATTTTTTCTGATGCTCTGCCACCCAGAGTTATTGCTAGTTTTGCCATC
>JARRKF010000484.1:0-3887 GCA_037388405.1 Ignavibacteriaceae bacterium
GTTCCATTAAAAGTGCAAAAAGATAAATCCATTCCATACAAGTTAAATGACTTCGAAGTGCGTGGTGAAGTTTTTATGAATGTTAAGGATTTTGAAAAGCTAAATAAAGAGAGGGCTAAAACTGGGGAAAAGACTTTTGCCAATCCCAGAAATTCTACAGCAGGCACATTGAAATTGCAAGATCCAAAAATTGTAGCCAGGAGACCTTTAGACACCTTTTTATACAGTCTCATTAGCCCCGGTGAAGAACTAAATTCACAGGGGGAAAATCTTGCAATAATTAAGAAGCTTGGTTTTAAAGTTAATCCTAACTATAAAAAATGTTCATCAATTGAAGAAGTTATTAAAGTCTGTCACGAATTTGAAAAACTCCGTGAAAAACTTGAATATGAAATTGACGGTGCTGTAATAAAAGTGAATTCAATTAAACAGCAAAACAAACTTGGCAGTATTGCAAAAGCTCCTCGCTGGGCAGTTGCATTTAAATTCAAAGCAAAGCAAGCTACAACAGTTATAAATGATATTGTCTGGCAAGTTGGGAGAACAGGAGCAATCACACCAGTTGCTGAACTCGAGCCTGTATTTTTAGCTGGATCAACAATAAGCAGGGCAACTCTGCACAACTTTGATGAAATTGAGAGAAAAGATATAAGAGTTGGCGACACTGTTATAATTGAGAAAGGCGGAGATGTAATTCCAAAAGTTGTTGAGGTAAATCTTTCGAAGAGACCAAAGTCAAGTAAAAAGACAAAACCACCGGAGAAATGTCCGACCTGTAACGCGAAACTGTTTAAACCAGAAGGTGAAGTTGCTTATTACTGTGAAAACACCGAATGTCCTGACCAGATAAAAGGAAGGATTGAACATTTTGCTTCGCGAGGTGCAATGGATATTGAAGGTCTTGGAGAATCACTTATTGATCTTTTTGTTGACAAAGGATTTTTGAAAACTTACGGTGATATTTACAAACTTAAAGACAGAAAAAGCGAGTTGGTTTCTATTGAAAGATTCGGTGAAAAGAGTGTGACGAATCTGTTAAACTCAATTGAGAAAAGTAAAGAAAGACCATTTGATAAAGTATTATTTGCCCTAGGAATTCGTTATGTTGGATCCGGTGCTGCAAAGAAACTGGCTTCTCACTTCAATAATATAGATGCATTAATTAGTGCATCGGAAGAAGAAATAACAGAAGTTTACGAAATTGGGGAAAGTATAAGTAAAAGTGTTAAAAAGTTCTTTAATGATGCGCACAACAGAAAAATCCTGGATGAATTGAAAAAGGTTGGGTTAAAGTTTAGTTTTGCTGATCGAAAAGATTCTGTTTTGAAGGATAACTTCTTCAAGGACAAAACCTTTGTGTTAACTGGAACTCTTAGTGATTATTCTCGTGAAGAAGCCGGGGAAATAATTGCTAGCTTTGGAGGGAATGTTACTTCGAGTGTAAGTTCTAAAACGGATTATGTTTTAGCTGGAGAGAAAGCCGGTTCAAAATTAGATAAAGCAAAATCTTTAGGAGTAAAAATTATTAATGAAAAAGAATTTATCGAGAAAATAGATGAGGCTAAGTCAGGGTGATAGATAATTTAATAAATAGGGCTGCCAGATTTATAGTAAAGAACAGAGTCCCTGAAATTGAATTTGAATACAGGAATTTTTCTTCTGTGTTTACAAGAACCTATTCCTTCCTTATAATCATGCCTGAGAATGAAAGAGATTTCAGGTTAATTTTTCCAATTCTTGAATATTTAAAAGAGCAGCGAAAAAATATAGTTGTATTAACTCACGATTTTAGAATAAGCCTTCTTGCACCATACTTCAAAACAAATGCTGTCTCACATGGAATTCACGAAGTAACAAAGCTAAACCTTCCTTCAATCGTTAAATGTTGGAATAAAAATTGGCTTTGTGCGCACAGATTCTGACAATTACTTTAACTTCCAGATTGTGAATAAGCAAAACGATCCGGAAGTTTCATACAATAATTTATTACATTGCCTTAAAATGTTTTAAGGATACAATAATGAACTTCGAAGTAAAAAAAGAAAGCGATATCACAATCTTCAAACTGAACGAGCAGCGTCTCGATACAAATATTTCCGGTTTGTTAAAGGGTGAGTTTACTATGCTGTTAAAAGTTGAAGGCGCAAAAAAATTTATACTGGACCTGTCTGCTGTTGAAAGCTGCGATAGCTCTGGTTTGAGCGCAATACTTGTTGCAAACAGAATTCTAAATTCGACTAACGGACAAATGAGAATTGCTTCGCCATCAGAAAAAGTTTACTCTTTAATTAAGGTCACTCAACTGGATAGAGTTCTTCCTGTCTTTGATACTGTTGATGAAGCTTTCCAGGATTTAAAGAAGGTTGGTTAAAAATTATTTCTTTTTGAGTACTTCCACTTCCCGAAACAACTGACTAATTAATTAGAATTATTTTGTGGTCTATATTTAGATTAAGGAGTTTAGAATGAAATTTATGGAAAACAAATATAAATCCTTCAAACTTGAAACTAATTTGTTACCACTTCTTCTCTCTGCAAAGCTCGCTTATATAGTCTGATGCTTCAGGATGATTTAGTTCAAGAGCTTTTCTGAGATCATCACAACCCTGCTGATTTTCATTCACTTTATGTTTGAGAAGACCTCTTTCAAAATAGGCTTTACCGTTTTTAGGTTCTCTTTCTATAGCCTTAGAAAACGCATCGATTGCTGAAGTATGTTTTTCCTGATTTTTATAACAGATTCCGAGGTTGTAATACGCACCAGCAAAACGATTTTCTAAAGTAATATAAGTAGTATAGTTCAAAACCGCGTTATCAAAATCCATTAAATCATAATAAGCCTGTGCACGATAGTAAAACGCTGAAGGCTCTTTCATTTTTAGATTGATAGCTTCTGAAAAATCGTTAATAGCACTTTCATAATTTTTTAATTGAAGCTTTGTTAATCCTCTGCAATAAAAACCAACAGGATCAGTTGGATGAAGTTCAACGGCAAGACTAAACTCTTCAAGCGAAGTTTTATAATCCTGTTTAAAAAAAGATTGCACACCGTTTCTGATTGATTGTTGAACTTTGGTGTTATTAATGTTTACGTAAGTCGAATACCTGGCAACTTCGTATTTAATATCTGTCGAAGGAAAAACTGTTTTTGGTTTTGGAGCTTCAACTTCAGCGGTTTTTTCTTCAACTTTATTTGTCTCTTCCTCTGCTTCCTTGTCTTTTTTCTCCATCATCTTTTCCAGTTCTTTTCGCTCCCTTAAGGAAAGCTTGGATCTGAATTCCTTATTTCCGCTCTTTACAAACCGTATGATTCCAAGAACAATTATCAGAAGGGATATTAAGCCGATTAAAAATAATTCCATTATAGATAGATTAAAAAATCTTAAACTTTTGGTTACCGATATTGACGGAACCCTGGTAAACGACAACGGTGAGTTGAATCTGGAAAGTAAACGCTTGATTTATGAATTGATGCAAGAAAATGTTATTGTTTGCCTCGCATCAGGAAGGCTTCATTCTGCAATGACTGAGATAGCAAAAGATTTGTCATTAAATGGATTTATTATTTCACTTGACGGAGCAGTAATTAAGGATTTTCAAAATGATAGAATTGTTTATGAATCCTATTTAAAACCGAGACATGTTAAAAAAGCAATTTCAATTGCCGAAGATCATTTAATTAATATTGTCCTTTGTCACGCCTCCTCGATTTTTTATACTGAGAGCAATTCGCTTATTCCATCATTACTAAGTAAGTATGGAGCGCTTTATTCTCAGGTTGATTCATATAGTAATTATATTAAAGGTACACTCGAAATTGTCTGTTCAAGCGACATGAAGAACTCAATTAAACAAATGGAAGAAAGATTCAATTTTCCGTATTCAAT
>JARRKF010000484.1:3893-5248 GCA_037388405.1 Ignavibacteriaceae bacterium
ACGAAAACATTTTTTATCTTGAGATTAGAAAATCAGGCAGTTCAAAAGGAAAGGCACTGGAACGATTATTAAAATATTTATCTCTAAAACCTGAGCAGACTGCTGTAATAGGTGACTGGTATAATGATATTACAATGTTTCATCCCAAAACTTTTAAAGTAGCCGTTGCAAATGCCATCCCAGAATTACTGGTTAAAGCTGATTTGATTACTAAAAAAACAAACAACGAAGATGGTGTTGCTGAATTTTTTGATATAGTCTTAAAATCAAAAAGGAATTGACAATGAGTAAAGCCAGTGAGAAGCAAACAAGCAAAGGATTATTTACAAAATTTTTAATGGGTTTTGGAACCGTGTTTCTAATTGTTTTAATGTTTCCCTAAGGGGAATCAATTGAATTTGAAGTCACCGAAGGATCTATCTGGCTTAATGATGATTTAATAGCACCGTTCACTTTTCCTGTAAAGAAAAGTGAAGATATTTATCGGGCTGAATTGGAAGCTGCCAAAAAAAGTGTGTACCCTGTTTTTCTAAATGAAAATTCCAATAAAAAAGAAAGCATTGAATCTTTCAAATCTTACAACACATATTTATTAAATGTTTTAGATGAAAGCATAGAAAATGATACTCTGTACAAGCAGAACCCAACTTTTCTCACTTCCAGAGCTTATACCTATTTGAAAAATTTAAGAATCCGACAGAGAAACTTAATTAAATCCCGTGGTCCAATTATCAAAGATTTATTTAGAACGGCTGAGACAATATTAAACTCTGTTTATAACAAAGGTGTGTTAAGCATTTATTCAGATGAGCAGATGAGAGATAGCATTGCTGTAAGAAGAGGAAACTTCGACACAATTGAACCGATAAACAAATTCCTTTATTTGGATAAGGCCAAACAGGATATACAAAATCAAATAAGCAAAGTTGGATTCTCAAATGAGCTTGACTCTGTTCTGAATGAATATACTGTGCATTTTCTTTTGCCTACAATAATTTATAGTGAAAAACTGACAAATGAAGAAATTGATCAGGCACAAAGTAATGTTTCCAGATATTCAGGTATTGTAAATGAGAATGAACGTATAGTTGCTAAACACGACAGAATTACGAAAGAGACTAAGCTTAAAATTGAATCGTATAAGGAGGCGAAAGGAGAACTAATAAGTACCGGAGATATGATACTTCAGGCTGTTGGCAAATTCATTCATATCGGACTGATTATTTCATTACTTGTTACATATCTGTTTCTTTTCCGAAAAAAGATTTTTTATAATAATCGGAAACTGTTAGTGTTTGTAATAACAATTCTGTTTGTTTCATTTATAACTTTTTTGATTAATCAAATCCAGGTTC
>JARRKF010000485.1:0-1559 GCA_037388405.1 Ignavibacteriaceae bacterium
GTTTTCGCTCTAGAATATTAAAATGATCAAGGAAATAAAAACCAATGTTACTAACTTTCGAGTCAAATTCATTCTCAACCGAAAGTCCACGATTTCCGGCTACATTTTCGAAATTATTAATTGGACCGGATTGATATGCATAGTCCATCCCGGTAGTAAAAGTATTATTTCTATCAAAGATAGTACTTCGGTTTGCGTACCTTATCAATGCACCTAAAGAATATCTTGTTGAAAGTGTGTAGAATTCATTATCTACTTTTTCAAGCTCTTTAACTCCACCATAACCAGTTACTTCTAATTCATTTGCATCTATAGCTCCAAATCCTGTTCTGTATTTTACAGCTATTCTCCCTTTCTTTGTAGCTCTTCTAAAGTTGAAAGCTTCGGCAATCGGACTCGCCATAAACGGATCACTTTCATATTCTTCTTTTGTTAGAGAGCCGGGAATCCTGTTAAAACTATTTAAATAATTTCCTAATACAGTTATACTTGATCTGGAACCAAGATAACCTTCGTACACTGAATTGACAAGATGTTGGTACTCTGCACTATGTTTTCTGTAACCATCAAGATTGCGGTAATAGTAAGAAAGAAAGAAACGGTTATCGTCATTCTTCAATCCGACTTTAAAACCATTTTGCCTAAAACCGTACTGACCGAATTGATTGCTGCTTTGAGCGTATTGTTCGGGGAAATAGATATCAGTTTTAAAATCAATTACTCCGCCGGGTGCATTAGCATATAAAGATGACAGATTTCCTTTTACAACTTCAACTCCTCCGAGAGAAGTAAAATCAATTGCATCTAATACAGTTTCTCCATCCGGTTCGGATTCTGGAATTCCGTCTTGCAAAATTCGTACACCTCTTATTCCTGTATTTGAACGATTTCCAAACCCTCTTATTGAAACACGAAGATCGCTGTTTCCGTATCTTGATTGGAGAAATAAACCGGGAACATCTGCCAGAACACTTTTGGCTGATACTTTTTTACCAAACTTTAATTCTTTTTTCTCTACACTGAATACAGAATATGGTATATCGATTATTTTTTCTTTAGTTCTTGTGCCAACAATAGTAACTTCCTCTAACCCATATTCTAGTGTGTCTGCTTTTTCTTTTTCTTCTTCCTGGGAAAATAATTGAATAGATAAAAGAAGGATTATTGTACAGGTTATTGTAAAAATATTCTTCATTGTATTACCTGCAGCTAGTGATTCAACAAATTAATAATTCACATCCTAAAATTAACGTTCTTTGATGCAAATATCATCTCAATCAGAAAAAAACCGGACCAACTTGTTTTTGCAAATTGATCCGGGAAATGTTATTTAAGAAATAAAAAGAGTTAACTAAAATTTTATTCTAATATTTCCGAAAAATTCTCGCCCTGGTCCAGGTTGATATGAATTACCATCAGGATCAGGTTCTGTAAATGCAACATATTTTTCATCAGCAAGATTGCGTACTGAAAGACTTATCACCCCGTTGAGAACCCCAAGTTTCCACAAATAAGATATTTCAGCATTAAATTTTGTGAATCCATCCTGCCAGTTCTGA
>JARRKF010000485.1:1572-3433 GCA_037388405.1 Ignavibacteriaceae bacterium
GAGTTCATTATTGTAAGCTTTTGCATCGGTATAGATTGCCCATCTTGACTGATACTCCCCTCCCAGAGTGAGCTGAATAAATTTTATTGGGGAATAAACAATCTCAGAATAAAGTTGATGCTTCGGAGAATTAGGCAGGTATTGACCCTCTGCCGGTGGAGTAGTTAAAACATAATTTGTATCTGTATACACGGGGTCAACGGATGCAGAAGTATATCTGTAATCAGCATAGGTATAAGCTAACTGCAAACTTAAGTTTTGGAGTATATCATACGATATAAAAGTTTCTATTCCATAACGTCTACTGTTGCCTGCATTTCCATAAAATACTTCCTGATTTCCTCTTCCTGATTGTTTGAACCTAAAGAAATCATTCTTAGTATCCATTACAAATCCCGTTAACTCATAATAGAGCTTATCATTTAGAAAACCTCTTGCACCAATTTCAAAACTGGTTGAAGTAGCAGGAACCAGATGAGTATTAAATCCAGAATATCCTACCGGATTATTTGCTAATTCTTCCGTAGATGGAGGTACAAATCCTGAACTCCAGTTTGCAAACAAATTAAATTCATTCAGGAAGCCATAACTTGCACCAATTCTAAATGTAGTTTTGGAGAAGTCTTTAGTTGTTTTTGCACTGTCAAGTCCTAATATTTTATCAGTTAGTTCATTAGTAATATCGTCATAGCGTACACTTCCAATTAAATTGAATTTCTCTATATCCAATTTATATAGTGCAAACACTCCAGTGCTCTGTTGATATATTAACTGGTTGGCTAACAGGCTATCGGTTTCGATGTTATATTCATCCGTACTTTCAACCCTATTAGGATTGCTTGCGCTTTGCAATTTGTACATTTTGATGTCCTGCCATTTTAAATCTGTACCTACGGAAAAATTATTCATAACACTTCCTGAAGTAAAATGCAGATTATACTGTGCACTCACTCCCGGGTTTGTAATATTTCTATACTCTGCCGCTTTGTTACTTGTCTCTTTATAATTCCAGTAGCGGTAAAACGGAGTGACTTCAAGATCGTGCATCTCGTTAAATTTATACGATCCAACTAATCCTAATGTGGTTCTATTTGTTTTTTGATATTCATTAAATGGATTTGCATCAGGGTTAGCCAATTTAGGATTTTCAGCAAGCTGCTGGAGATTAAGTCCCTCCGGATTCTGCTGAAAGTAATCTGTGTGAGAAACTATCTGAGTAAGTTTTAATTTGTCTGATGGAGTAAAATTTAGTTTTTCATACAGCTTATTACTCCAGAACGCCTGATGATCACGATATCCATCACCATCTTCTCTCGAAAAACTTAAGCGATAATTAATGTTTTCTTGTGTACCGTCAACCTGCGCAAGCTCTTTGAAAAAATTGTTCATACCAACTATCTGACTGTATTCGCCTTCAATTGGTACAGAACCACCATTTTGAGTTGTGATATATAATATTCCGGCAGAGCTTCCACAACCATATAGACCGGCAGCAGGACCTCTTAAAACCTGAATATCTTTTACAGTAGGCCAATCTACATCATAAAGATCAGGTGCAAATCCTGATGGATCATTGATGGGGATTCCATCCAACATAACACCAATTCCTCTTAAACCACGTTCCGTAAGAATTCCCTGACCACGTATTGAAATATGAACTCGTTCGCCATCATGCTGGTTATCAACCCTAACACCGGGTACTAATCTTAGAGCTTCTTCTGCTCCTATAGTTTTTGGCATCAGATTAATCATTTCCGGAGTAACAATTGAAATTGAACCGGGATTGCTTCTTAATGATATTGGTAAACGGTTAGCAGTAACTATAATATCTTGTAATGTTACCTGTTTAACTGTATCTGCA
>JARRKF010000486.1:0-3161 GCA_037388405.1 Ignavibacteriaceae bacterium
CAGCTTAGTTACTTTTGCTGAAAAAGACTATTCAACATATAACTGAATAGTGTATCCTCTTGAGATTTTATTTTTTCAGGAGGTTTATTTTTTGTTTCAGGCACTGAGACATTTACTGCTACATGCGCAAAAAACAATAAACATAAAAAAACAACGTAATAATAGCCAAAAGAGAAGTCAAGTTGAGCATGTTTATATTTCTAAAAAAAGACTTCACCATTATTTCCTTTTGTATTATTTTTATTTATACATTCTATCATGCGGCATTTTCAGGAGCCAAAGCGATTTATTAGGTATATTAAGCGATAAGAGAGAAATAAACAGGACTGTTTATAATCATAATAACTTTGAGTTTGATTTTTTCCCAAATGCTCCCATTTATTCCGATATCTCTTTTTGACACATCTATAATGAATTGATAGGATAAAAAAGTCGAACTGATAGAGGATTCTTTTTCTATGAGTTCGGCTTTGTTTTTTTAAAAAGTTAAAAGCAAGACTTCGAGCACGCTCTCAGCTACGGGTTGGCCAGCAGTTAAACATTTAAAGAAAAGATGATGAAGCCTTTAACGTATAGGTTACAGTCACAAATGTCAGCGAATCACATGTTACAGTTGATACGAATCATCCTTTTACGGGAAAAGATTTAATCATAGATTTAGAACTTGTTGAAATAATATGACTTAAATATACTGCAAAAAACATATGAATGAAAGGGAATTAGAGGATAAAACATATTAAGTCGTTATTGTAAGGAGGTAGAAAAATATATAGGGTAATGATAAGCATCTTATTTCTTGTCATGATAGGCTTAGCATTTGATTCTCAGGCGGTCTGTGTAAAAGTCTCGAAAGCAAATATTAGAGTAGGACCTGGGATAAGATATGAAATAGCGTGGCAAGTAGTTCGATATATGCCGTTTTATAAAGTTGGAGTCTCTACTGACGGAGCATGGTATGCAATAAAGGATGTTGATGGAGATGTAAACTGGATTTATAAAAACTTGGTAACCACTCGATATCATTGTGCTGTTGTAAAATCAGAATGGGTCAATGTGAGAAAGGGACCTGGCACAAACTATCGAAAAAGTTCTATGAGCCCTGCCTTACAGTATGATGCATTTAAGGTAATTAAAAGACAAGGTAAATGGCTAAAGATAAAAGATACATTCGGTGCAATAGGATGGATTCATATGAGTTATCTCTGGATTCAGTGATGATTTTCAATTATTCACAGAGATATCTAATTTTCAAGAATAGAGGGGGAAAATGGATTTTTGGGAAAAAGTAAGAAAAGATATTCAGAAAGGATTTAAAGATGGTGTTTATTTTGTCAAAGGTGGGGCCATAGCTGTACCACTCTAAAGTTCAGAAAGAAATGACAGAGCTTGGTGGCAGGATATATGAATTAAGTGCTAAAAAGAAAAATCCTATGCTTGACCTGAAAGTCAATACAATTACGCGCAGAATTAAAACCTGCGAAGACAAGATAGCACGGCTTGAAGAAACAATCAAAAAGACAAAACGTTTCTCTCAATCAAATACAGACAAGCACAAATCTCCGCAGAAAAAGCCAAAAAAGTGAGATAAGTCTGTCAATGACTATGCAATGGATAAATATTCTTCATTTCTATCAGCCACCATTTCAGGATTTAGCTGTAGTTAAAAAAGTCACAGATGAATGTTATCTCCCGGTTACCAAATTATTGTTAGATCACCCGAATGCCAGCTGTATCGTGAATATCAACGGGTGTCTGCTTGATATGCTGGGTGAAAGAATCCCAAGGGGGAAATCAGTCATCTCAAATCTAACTAAACTTATTCGGAATGAGCAAATTGAAATAACCGGAACTGGTAAATACCATCCAATCTTCCCTTTAATTCCTAGACATGAAATAGAAAAGCAGATACGTCTTCAGGAGAACTCATTAAAGAGACACCTTGGAGTGAAGGATCAACCTGCGATCCTTTTTCTTCCTGAAATGGCGTATCTCCCGGAGCAAGCGCAGCTATTCAGGGAAAAAGGATACGCATGGGTAATTATTGATCAATCATCTCTGCAGAATGGCACAGCGAAGATGGGGAAATATCAGCTTAGTGAAAAAGAATCTAAATGCAAGCTGCTCGTGAGAGACAGAGAGATAAGCGAGTCATTAGGCAATTCCATCTGGCAAAAAATTACGATCGAGAACTCCCAGGATTTTATAAACCATGCACAGAAGAAAAACAACGGAGAATCATTTGTGACGACTGCAACCGATGTCGAGGTATTCGGACATCATCAAAAAAACCGCTGGAAATTGCTTAAAGAAATGTACACGAATGTTTCAATAAAAAGTATTTTGCCCCAAGACATTGTTGACCACTTTGATCAAACCGAAGTGAACACCGTACCTTCAAGCTGGTCTACTGAGAAAAATGATCAAACACAGAACATATATTATCCACTATGGTTTTACCCCCAGAATCGTCTCCACAGAATGCTCTGGCAACTCTTGGATATCACTTTGGATGAAACCAGAAGACACGGGAATGAAACTCAAAACGGAACAGTGGATACATTGTTAAGCAGTTGTCCATTCTTCTGGGCAAGCTGCAGGCCGTGGTGGAACGGCATGATAGTTGAGAAAGCCGCTGATCAAATGGTGGATCTTGTATCTGCACTTGAAGGCATTAGATCTAGAATTGTCAACATTACAGAATCAATAAGAATCCGGATTTATGACGAGATATCGTTGCTCAATACAACCGGGAGAGCGGTGGAAATGCAAACGGAGTTTCTCAAAAAACATAAAATTAACCCCGATAAAATGCAGAGCTCTTTGCTCTAACTCTTTTTACAGTACCCATAATCAAGAAAGAATCGGATATTTCTCGGATTTGCTCTATTTTAATTGCAGGGACATGAAGTTCAGACGGACAGAAATGTTGATTTACAGCGATACAGGGGAAGTAATAAATCGTCAAGTGGGTATCTCGACTTACTAAAGCATAGCTCCTGGTAGCGAAGCAGAAGCTCTCATAAAGAAAGTATGCAGGTGAATTGCATGAGACCTGTTAAAGCATATTTCATTATGTAAGCAAAATCTATCCTGATAATATGTAATAAGCTAGACTTCAGCTGACACCTCCTTGCATGCTTCTATACGCTTTCGTAGAACCT
>JARRKF010000487.1:0-2542 GCA_037388405.1 Ignavibacteriaceae bacterium
CTTCTCCATATCTTTTAAGAAATGAAAAAGTTCTTTTGGTTCAAAATCAGTATCAATTTTAATTACTAAATTAAAAAACTCTCCCTGCTCAATCTCACCATAAGGTGCCGTTTCATAAATTGAAGAAACAGATAAAACTTTGCAACTTTTATTTTTATCAATCAGTTCTACTGCAGTATCAATTTTATTTATTTGTACGCCTACATTAGATCCGATGCCTATATACGCAATATTGTTAATCTATTCTCCTAATTAATTTTTAATATCTTTTCTTTCTTTTATAACTTCGGCTTCCACAAAATCAACCACGCCGCCTAGAGGAGGATTATTTTTTCTTACCCTCACTGCAACCTTTGAAATTCTTTCAAATCTTTTTAACAATTCATCAGCAATATCAACAGCAAGGGTTTCTATCAGGTAATATTTTTGTTTAACCGTATACTGATTAAGAAAAGAATACACTTTATAATAATCCACTGTTTTACTTAAATCATCACTATCTGCTGCTTCAGAGAAATCTGTGTAAATATCAATATCAGCTTCAAATTTTCCTCCAACATTTTGCTCTTCATTGCTTACTCCATGATAGCCATAAAAAGTAGCGTTTTTAATTCTTATTATATTTATCATTTAATACGTGAAATTTCTTTTACTTTAAAGTTAAATAATTGTTGACAAATTTTGACCGAATTTATTCATCTGTTACTTTAATTTCTTTCTTTAGTTGGAATATAGATTCTTCCCTCAATTTAACTAGATTTCCCAGATTTGCACCAAAAACACCTGTAAGAACTAATGCTGTTCCAATAAAGTGTCTAAGTGACAACTCTTCATTATACAAGAAATAACCGAGAATTAAAGCAACAATTGGTGTTATAAAAGCGACTAATGAAATAAAATTCATTGATAATGGATTTAAATGGTTTCCGGATTTTTTTACACTTACTGCAACCCAGGCTTGAATTGTTCCGCTTAACACAACTGCTAACATTCCTAAAATATATTCTGTAAAATCTCCTGTAAACGAATCAGAAAAAATCACAACGATACCGCTAAAGCCAAGCATAGTTCCGATAATTTTGTAAAAACCGATATGTTCACCCGGCATTCTAACATACGAAAAAATAACAATCCAAAAAGGATATACAGCAAAAAGCACTGCAGCCATTCCAGATGAAATGAATTGTTCAGCCCAATAAACCAAACCATAAGCTGCTACGAACGACATGAAACCCATTAATAAATAAAGTCGAATTGCAATTCGATCAGTTTGTATTGAGATGTTTTTTATTTTCATTAATATGAAGACGAAGATTGAAGCAGCCGCAAACCTCACTCCTGCTGAAAACATTGGGGTTAAAGATTCAAGTCCGAACCTGATAACAACCCAGGTTGAGCCCCATATGAAACAAAGAAGAGCGTACACGAGAAAAATCTTTAATCCAGCTTTATTCATAAATACTCTTTCATCGCTATAACACCTAAAGCTCTGCCCGATTTAAGACCATCTCGTCGGTATGAATGAAGTAAATTTTCATATTCAAATGAACATAATATTGAAACTTGAATATTATTTTTATTTACTCCGGAATTTATCAGCATTTGAAAATTTGCACCAGCAAGATCTAGATAAAATTTATTACTACTTTTTATTACAAATTTATCATCAAATTTTGATGCAACTTCTTCTCCCACTTTATAATTTTTTTGTGATATTGAAGGACCTATATAGCAAACTAAATTTGAAGGAACAGATTTAAAGTTTTCTTTCAATTGCAGAATTGTTTTCTTTAGTATTTTCTTTTCAGTTCCTCTCCAGCCTGAATGAACTGCTGCAACAACTTTTTGAACAGGATCATAAATGAAAATTGCTGGACAATCAGCACTGCTTATTGCGAGTCCTAGATTCTTTTTTGTTGTAATTAAAGCGTCGCTTTCGCCACAATTCCCATATATTTCTGCCTCTTTGATCGAATCTCCGTGAACCTGTTTTTGATAGCTAATCGTCTTTTCATTTAAACCAAGTTCTCTAAAAAATCTTTTTCTGTTAACATCAACAATTTTCTTATCATCCCCAACACTATAAGACATATTGAAAAAATAGGGTGCTTTCATTCCGTTTCCTATTTTTGTACTGAAGCCAAAAATAATTTCAGGAAATTGTTTAAAGATGTATGGCTTGATAATGAGCATTATGAATAATAAATAAATTAGCTGATTGAGAGTATATCGCTTTAGTAGTATATTCGCACAAGTATATTTCAAACATCAATTAAGGTAAATATATTGAAAATCTTAGTAACTAATGATGACGGAATCGACTCGCTAGGTATAGCCGTATTAGCTGAATCATTAAAAGAAATTGCAGAAGTTACAGTAGTAGCTCCTCACGAGGAACAAAGTGCTGTGGGACACGGAATCACGATGAAATATCCTTTAAGGGTAATCAAATATAATAAGAATGGAAATTTTTTCGGATATGCAGTAGAAGGAACTCCGGCAGATTGTGTAAAGATGGGAATCCGAAATATAATGGGTGAAT
>JARRKF010000488.1:0-2600 GCA_037388405.1 Ignavibacteriaceae bacterium
CTTTCGAATGTAAAAATAAACTCAGAAATTATTCCTACAATCATTGATGAAATACCGATTCTGTCAATTGCCGGAATTTTTGCTGAGGGAGACTTTGAAATTAGAGGAGCAGACGAACTAAGAGTTAAAGAGTCAGATAGAATTAAATCTCTGATTTCCAATTTTCGTCTGCTTGGTTTAGATATCATTGAGTTTTCGGATGGTTTTCGAATTTCAGGTAAAATAAAAAAATCGAATCAACCTTTTAACAGTTTTGGAGATCACAGGATTGCGATGGCATTTGCAATTTTATCAGCACTACTTAAAGAGGGAGGAAAAGTTGAAGGATTTGAATCGGTTTCTAAATCAAATCCCGATTTTCTTGAACAACTTAAATTAATCAGCCACTAATATTCGATTACCTGGTGTTCGAATTTATTAATCTGAAGCTCAGCAAAAATTTTCTTTATAAATTCTTCACCATACTTGTTAACATAATAAACAAAATTGAGTTCTCGTTCCTGCAGATTCGAATTTGGAAAAAGATTAATTGCTGCACGGTCTATCTGCCTTAAAGTTACTTCATATTTTTTCTGCTGAGCTTTTTCTGCTTTAGATTTCAATTCATTTATCGAACCAAAAATTTTATCTCTGTAACGATTGCTTGAATCTGCAATAGTTTTATCAAGATCTATCAGCTTTTCTTTCAATTGATCGAATGCTGTTTCAACTTGATTTGTTAATCCATCAAACATTGAATCGATGGAACTTTCAGAAACAGAATTAATTATTTTTTTCTTAACATTTTCTACATCAATAAAAATATCATTTATCTGCACAGAATGTTTTTCTAATATATTCTCAATTGTACTTTCAAGAATAGTAGTTGACGAACGCGGATAAATAATCGGTTGAACGATATCATAAAATTCGTAAAGTGGTTTAATTTGAGCGAAGTATGAGATTTCACTTGGTCCGCCTATGTAAAAAGCAGTCGGAAGCAAATAATCCTGACAAATTGGTCTTAGCAGTACATTCGGACTGAATTTTTCGGGTTCGTTTTCAAGTAGTTCCAAGAGTTGATCGTAAGTAAAGCTTTTTCTTTTCCTTCTTAACCTGAATTCATTTTCAACAGGTTCGATAGAGTGTCTACCTCCATCATAATTCAAAAATAAATTAACTGGTTTTACTTTTACCTGAGCATGATATAATTCTTCTAGTGTTGCACTTAAGTGTACTAACTTTTCTGTATGTAATCTGAAATCAGTTATTTCCTTTTTGAAGATAGGTTTTAGCATTCTTTTTACTTCAATTTCCTGCGGATCGAAAATTATCAGACCATATTCATCGAAGTATCTAAAAATTAAATTTCTGAAAGCATCTTTAAAAGATTTTCCTTCAATGTAAAAATCCTTTAGTTCATTAAGAAGAGAATCTTTGAATTCTGTCTCTTTTAAATTTTTATTTAATTTATCAAAGAAATCCTGAATTGAACTATCAAATTTTATATGACCAACACTTTGCTTTGCCTCTTCCTCTTCCATTTCCTCTTTATAACCGATAGAAATAAGTGAATTTCCTTCATCAATAATTTTTATGGCTCTAACTTCATTAAAATCATGATCGTCACCTTCCAGCCAGAAAACAGGAACAAAGTTGTAATCATTATATCGTTCAGAAAGAAAACGACTCAACTTTATCGCAGTAATTATTTTGTAAAAAGTATAAAGCGGACCGCCTAAAAATCCAAGCTGCTGTCCTGTTACGATTGCCAATGTTTGTTTATCGGACAGCTTTTTAATGTTCCCCTCTGTTGTTTCAGATTTATTGATATTCGAAATTATCTGGCTAATATCTGTCGATAAAAAATTTCTTTTTTCTGAAATGTTTTTAAAGATTTTGAGATAATTGTCCCGGTTTCTGAAATCGTATGCATAAAAGTCGGCGACATTTTCAAACTCATACAAATAATCTAAAAAAAGGTTTTGATGCCCGGGTATATCACTAAAGTTGATATACATTTTTTCCTCGATAAATGAATTAGCGATATTATTTTGCGAAAGATACTGTTTTTAACTGCTATTTTAAAAGGTGAAATCTTTCAGGTTATAACTCATTTGACTATTTTTCATAAAACAATTAACAAAATCGTTTGGTACTTTGGAAATAAACTTACTCAAATATTTTACTTTAAAAAGAGCAGGAAACGCTGTAAAAATAATAACATCATTCTACTTGTCAAGGATGACAGGTAAGTCGATTGTTTGGGGAATGCCAATATCATACTCGATCGAACCAACAAACCATTGCAACCTGCAGTGCCCTGAATGCCCTTCAGGTTTGGGAACATTGACTCGTCCATTAGGCTTACTAAAAATTGATGACTTTAAAAAATTAATTAATGAAATAAAAGAAACATCATTTTACATTCAGCTATTTTTTCAGGGAGAACCATACATTAATAAAAATCTTCCTGAGATGATTAGTTATGCTCAATCGAATAAAATTTACGTCTCTATAAGTACGAATGGTCATTTTGTAAATAAGAAAAATGTCGATTATGTTCTCGATAATGCACCTGACAAATTAATTTTTTCTGTTGATGGATTGGATGAAGAAAG
>JARRKF010000489.1:0-3133 GCA_037388405.1 Ignavibacteriaceae bacterium
ATATAAAACCGAACAGAGAAAATATACCTTAACATATTGCTTTGACAGACGGATAAGGTGCTATCCTTGGTATGAGTGGTGACTTAATAGAAAGGTTTATTGAGGAGGCAAAAAGATGGAAAGTAGATTAAATGATTTATTTTTAAGGTTTCAAACAAAAGGTTTTATGTCCATTGAAATCCCAAGACTCATTCAAGATGTTTTTAATATCATAGGCAAAGGTAGATATTGCACTATAACCGATACCAACCAAGAGTTGGAGGATCTGGGTTGGGGGATAGAAATCATGGATTATGTTACATATGACTTAATAAACTCCTTATTCAATAAAAAATGGCAAACATCCTTATCATAGATGATCAGAAATGGGTAATAGACCTCTGTAGAGAAGGACTATTCGGTGCAAGGCACAAGGTTTCAGCGACTGACAATATCGAGTCTGTCCGGGAAAATATATTTTCCTTTAAACCAGATCTCCTGCTTTTGAACCTATACCTGAAATACGGCTTCTTTGTTTGGGATGTATTAAAGGATATTAAAATGCAGGATCCAGATCTTCCAGTGCCGATCGTTACACCGTGCGACACATACCTTTTTGATTCCCTCCTTTTCCAAGCTGATGGATATGTGATCAAAAGTCATTTTGTTTGTGAAGAGTTAAAACAAAAGATAGTCACTTTAATGAATAAGAAGCTTGTCGCCAAGGAGAGGTAATATTTAAAAAAATAGCATTGTTCTTAAACAAAAAAAGTACACATTCAATTTAAATGCGTCCTATAAACCCAATATCACTGTTTCAAATCAACAATTTCTAATATCTCTTAGAATTTAACAGTACAATACGCAGTTCTTACCATGGAAAATCTTAAGTGACTACTATCGCACAATCGAAACTATGAATGAGAAGGTGTAAATCGATGGTAAAATTCCACACTTTTCTTATTTACAGCCTATACGATATGCCACTGTCAACCATTCAGGAAAATCGACATATGAAGAAACACCAGAGAGAAGCGATTCTAATATCGTTTTTAAACGAAAAGGAAAAATATAAAAAACTCGGAGAATATATTGTTCAGCTGATCCAAGACGATCCTTCGTCACCGAAAGAAAGTCTGCATACAATTATATATCGCATCAAAGATGAGTTGAGAGTTCTCGAAAAAATAAATAGGCTTAATAAAGAACTTGAGGATGGCGTACCGTTAATTATGGAAAAAAATTATCAGGTAAGAGTTGGTGATTTATTAGGCGTCAGGATAATTTGTCTGCGCCTTTCAGATATTGAAAAAGTCGAGGAATATCTTAAACTTTTGTCTGAAGAGAACATCTTGAGTTTTGTAAAAGGTCCTGATCAAAAAAGATCCTTCATTCTTCCGGTTAACCCTGGTGACTCGATATCAGATGACATAGATTTGAGATATAGCGGATACTCATCTATTCATTACCAGGTAGAATTAGGTGAAAATTCAGATGCTTCACCAGGATTAAAGGGGCTTTTATTCGAGTTGCAATTGAGGACGATTCTTGAGGAGGCTTGGAGCGAGATTGATCACAAATATAGATACGTTCACAGCAGAATAGGAGCAGATCTCCCCGAACACATACATACGGGTTTTTATAATTTGAGCGCCTACCTTCAAGTCGCTGCACTTCAGGCTGAGTATCTATGCCGTCTGGCTGAAGCGCACAGTTCAAAAAAGATCGCCAAAGTTAAAAGAACTCGGATTACCTTGGGAGATGAGTTTTCTTCAACTGAAATGAAAAAGAATGATGCTGGCCGGAAATTATCATCATCAGAAATTGAGAAGCGCCAAGTTAAAAAAGTGGCTCGGATTCCCTTGGGAGATGAGTTTTCTTCAACTGAAATGAAAAAGAATGATACTGGCCGGAAATTATCATCATCAGAAATTGAGAAGATCCTGAATAAAATGTTAAAGTTTAAAGTTACGCCCAGAACGCTAATATATATCGAAAAACGTCTCGAAGATGTCAATTCTGAGGAAAAACCTCATAAAACACTTCAGAAATTACTCACCAAAAATCGGCTACTGGAATTTAAAACCATCTTTAAGGAAATTCTGAATATTAATCCTTTTTCGAATGCCAAGGAAAGGAACATTGATGTCATAAATGCTTTAAATTTTGGCATTTTCTACAAACTCCAAGGCAAAAGAGTCGCACAAGAAGGATTGAGAGCCGTCTTAAGATGGAGAAAAGATAGGTCAATTTGTTAGTATTCGATGTTATGATTTAGCCTTCCCATACATCTTTAAACAACCAACAGATTTCTTTATTGATCGTTTCAAATAAACTTTGTATACTTCATACATACCAATCAAGGAATATAATGCGGTTGTGCAGCTTTTTATTTTTTTAAGTAAGTTCACAATATGATCAAAGCACATTAAAGACTTATCCAATGAACAGCAGTCCAGCATCTGGAAAAATGAAACAAAAACTTAAGAGGTCCGGGTATAAAAAGCAAAAGTTGCAAACCGCTATTGACGTTTTTGACAATTTCCTGGATTCGCTTCGTGAACCTTTAGTGGTGCTTGATTCTGATTTGAAAGTTGTAAAAGCCAATCGTTCCTTTTACCGGACGTTCAACGTCAAACCGGACGAAACAGAGGGGATATTAATATATGATCTTGGCAACGGCCAATGGAACATCCCAAAACTTAGAGAATTGCTTGAAGATATCCTTCCTCAAAATTCCGTGTTCAATGACTTTGAAGTGGAACATAATTTCGAGACCATCGGTCGAAAGATAATGCATTTAAACGCCAGACGTATTTACAGAAAGTCGAACCAAACCCAACTGATCCTTTTGGCCATTGAGGATGTGACTGAACGGGAATATTACAAAAGGGATCTTGAAGAGCTTGTTAAAAAGCGAACGGCCGAACTTATCGTCGCAAGGGAAGAGGCGGAAAATAGAAAACAAATAGCTGAAACCGCCCTTTCTGAAATAAAAAAATTAAAAGATCAACTGGAAGCGGAAAGAGAATATCTGAAAGAAGAAATTAAACTGGAATACAACCATGAGAACATTATCGGTCAAAGTGACGGGCTCAAATACGTGCTCTATAAAGTTGAACAAATTGCCAAAAGCAATACCATCGTATTGGTT
>JARRKF010000490.1:0-2936 GCA_037388405.1 Ignavibacteriaceae bacterium
TTTCTCATTCCCCCATCTTGCTTTTACCATTGAATGTTCCTCCTTCTTCAACCACTAATATTTTAGTGAAAATATCTCCCTCTATATTTCCCTTTGCACTTAATGTCAATTTTTCTTTGGCGTTTATAGTTCCCGAAATTTTACCTCCAACCAGAATTGAAACAGCATTTATTTTTCCTTTTACAATTGCTTTTTCTCCAACAACAATACTGTCTTCGGATGATATGTCCCCTTGTATTTCTCCCTCAAATCTTATACCCACACTACTCGTCACCTTTCCTTCTATTTTAACTCCATTACTTATTATCGTAATCCCCTCGGACTTTGAGCCTTCAAACGGCTTACTAGTATTTAGCATATATTATTTCTCCTTATATAAAGATGTAATTTAATTCTGCTGAGGATTATATCGGCTTATATTTAATCCTAATATAAAATTATATTATCAAAATAATAAAACCCCTACCAACTAGCCTTGCCATCAGGTGGGCTTTCATTGATAGGGGGTTAAGAAAAAATACTTCTTTCTCTTATTTCATTAACACCATCTTCTTAGTAATTACCATATTTTGATCCGTTTAAATTATAATAATATACCTCCCTTAAATAGTTTATATAAAATTCAATTTGATTATATCATTCCTGATAATGTTATTCAATAAGAAGACTTACCCTGAACTCAGTCCAACCATATTTTGAACGGACGTTTATATCTCCATGGTAACAATTCACAAGCCTTCTTGCGATATCCAAACCAAGACCAGTCCCCTGGCCGGGTGGTTTTGTTGTGAAAAAAGGATCGAAAACTTTAGATATCATGTCCTTCGGAATTCCAGTTCCATTATCAGATATAGATACTATCACACGATTATGTTCCTGATACGCCCTAATCTTAATTTGTCCGGACACGGAAATCGCATCCAAAGCGTTGTCAATTAAATTCATCCAAACCTGATTGAGGTCACTTCCGGCTGCCTGAACTCTTGGGAGATTTTCTTCCACATCTAATTCAATTGATGCACTTTTCAACTTTACCTTTGAATCAATTACTCTTAGAGTATCACGGAGGCCGATTGCCACATATGTAAATTCCGATTTGCCAAGGTTATCCATATAGGTGAATCTCTTTACTGCAGCCACAAGATCACTTATCCTGCTAGCTGCCTGCTCAATATCAAAAGCTAACATACTGAGTGTGCATCCGGTCGCTATCCATTGAATGGAAGCTCTTAACGTTTCTTCTGAAAAGGATTTTGCAAGTTCATCAAGATCGTTGATAGTTAATGATGTTTCAGCAATACTCGTCGCAAAATCCTGATTCACATTATGACCTACTAACCAATCCGTAATTTCATCTTCATGGTTTGTTCTCTCAAGTGGCGACAAAATTTTAGGAAGTGTACTGTGTATGCTGTAAACTTCGGGCACAAATGAATCATTTCCTTAAAATCCGTTGTACTTATTGATAGGAGTTCACACTTTTCTGCAACAAAATTATTCCCTGGTGGTGCAATCATTCTAGAGTATGGTAGCATTCCACTAACATCGCCACTGCGCCATTCTATTACTAATCTTGGTCCGGCTCCTCTGTCTACTCGTACAGCAATACAGCCCGAGAAAATAATCCAAAGTTTTTTGAGTGGTATGTCTTTGGGACCTAAGACGGTACCCGCATCGTGCACTTCAAACTGTCCGTGTGAGACAAGCCATTTTAACTCTTCAGAGGGTATTTCTCCAAGATTTGGTAGTCCGGCCAATCGATCGATAAGTTTTAAATCATCCATCTATAAGCACCTCCGTTCTTTGATTTTTCTTCTAGGTGATAGGCTTAATGATTTGAATATAACTATTCTAAAATTAATAAAGTTAAAGGAAAGAATTTATTACTCCTCAACTTTAAAAATTTATGGTAACAATATCAAAATCATCACCAACTTCATTGATGGGGGGGCTTACTTAAAGATTTTGCTCTTTTAATTAACACTTAACTCCAGCACATTTCCTTCTCTCATTGCTGCTTCATTAACGAGAGCATAGTTACCCGGTTTAAGATTCACTGTGAAATATGATGTATATCCAACCGGCATTTCCTGTGAGCCGCCAAGAAATTCTGCTGGTGCAGGTGGTTCAAGTCCTTTTATGTTAGTCCAGTCCATCCACGTTAACACTTCATTTAAATCGGTAGCCGAATTTATTTTTACTAAATGAACATCGTTACCAAGTCCGGCTTCAGGGTGCTCTTTAAAATGAACAGCAAATGTGTTAAACCCAGATTCTATTTCACCTTCTGCTGTAATTGCATCATTAGTTAGGAAAATATCTACGTTTGCTTCTGGCGGTTGCATATCTGAAATTTCATTTGTCACTGTAACCGGATTTATCATTCCCAAAGCTGTATGAAAAACACCCTGCTCTTTTATGTAACATTCCATAACGTAAGTACCCGGGACCAAATTCATAGTTATCTGTGCAGTTTTACCAGCATCAATAATTCCTGTTCCTCCCATTTGTTTTACAGAAGTGAAGTACCAGGATGGAACTAGTTGAACTAAAAGGTTGATTGCGTCTTCTTTACTGCTTCCTGCTTTTAATGAATCAAACACTATATCGAAAGGTCTGCTGACCTCATTCAGGTAGTCTTCAAAAGTAATGGAGTCTGGCAACAGACTTAATAGAAAGAAGTGATCTGAATGTCCCATATTCTTCAGCCGGAAGGATGTCCACCCGGAAGTGATGCTATCCGTTACTTCAAAACGGAAATCTTTCGCAACTACATCAACAACATTTTTATCCGAAGATTCACCACAAGACACCAGCACAAATAAAACAAGCGTCGTAATTAAAAATTTTAAAAAACATCTAAACATAGCTTCTCCTTTGTTAAATAATACATAGTTAGCATTGTGTCTTTTTTCTAGTTGTGACTTACTATTTAT
>JARRKF010000491.1:0-2953 GCA_037388405.1 Ignavibacteriaceae bacterium
GGTTATAATTATACTGATATAAAACTGCTTAAAAACTTGAATAAAATAAGTTAACCCCTCCAATTAAAGCTATTTATTAAAAAATGATAACCATGTTGATAATAAACTAGGTATTGTTTAATTTTATCGAGCAATTCTACTTAAAAATTAAAATTATGCGTGACTTATCAATATGGTTATCATTTTTTAATTAATAGCTTTAATTGGAGGGGTTAACTTATTTTATTCAAGTTTTTAAGCAGTTTTATATCAGTATAATTATAACCGTCCAAAAACTATATATTCTAATCGAAATCTACTTTTTTGAAATTAGCTTCTTTTCAATTAAATATATTGCGGCCATATAACTATTTTCTCCAAAACCGCTAATGTAACCATCACAGTTTGAAGCAGTTAACATAGTATGCCTGAAGTTTTCCCGCTTTGCAAGATTGGAAAGATGGACTTCGATTTTGGGGATGGTTACCAATTCTAAAGCATCTCTTATTGCAATAGATGTATGAGAGTATCCCCCTGGATTAATGATTAACCCATTGAAACCCCTACTTGCTCCCTGAATCTTCTCAATTAATTCACCCTCATGATTACTTTGGAAGAATTCAAAATTGTGTTGCGGAAATTCTTGTTTAATATTCTTTTCTAAATCATTAAGAGTATACGAACCATAAAATTCATTAGGTCTTTCTCCAAGTAGGTTGAGATTCGGTCCGTTTATAATTAAGATTTTCATTAGGATCCGGACATTTCCTCAATTACTTCTCTAACTCGTGGAGTAAGATAGATTTCATCAACACCCAGTTCTTTTAACGCTGTAGATAAAATCATTACCTTTCTTTGCAGGTTGGTCATCTTGTTTATTACAATTACTTTCTTATCGTGAATAATGCAGTAACCGCCTTTAAAATCACCTTTTTCAAACCTTACACTTGCACCAAGCTGGTCAGCTACTGATCTGAGCTCCTGAAGGATTTCTTCGAATTCTTTTTCCTTAATTTTCATTTTTTAGTTTTAGTGTAAACGGTTTGAATATTAATAAATAAGGTATTGAAAGATAACTTAAAATTAGGATAACAGGAAAACTACTCAGCTTTGTCAACCAGTCGGTTATCAACGGCACAATTTTAGTCGATCCATAATCACCACTATAAAACAACACAAATAATTTATAATCCTGAATTATCTGAACCACTTCAAATGGCAATGTAATAAATATTATTCCTGCGATAATAAATAGCCAGCCGTTTTCCTTTAGTTTCAAATCAGTAGTAATAAGAAATACTGTAAATGTAATTGCCATCAACAAATAACATATCAAAGTTAATATTATTATTGGTGATAAGACTTCAGCTACTGCAGGAATATTAGAGCTGTTTAAAAAATTTTTTAGAGTTGGTTCTGTTTCTTCAAACATCATATAAGTTGCTAATAGTCTGGCAGCATATGCTCCAAACCAAATACTTCCTGAGGTTAAAGCCAGATATCCAAAAATTAATGCTAATATATTTTTCTTTTTCATTTAAATATCCAATAGTTAATTTAAAATTAAAAAAATATTATGATTGTTGCTTCAATAGATATTGGAACTAATACTGTTTTATTGCTTATTGCCGAAGTTCAAACTTCTGGTAAAATAATACCACTTTTTAATGAATATCGTATGCCAAGAATCGGCAAAGGTACCGAACAAAATGGCTCTATTACTCAGGAAAAAATAAATCTTCTTATTGATGTGCTTAAAGAATATGATGAACTTATCAAAAAATATAAATGTGAAAAAGTTTTAGTCTCCGGGACAAATATTAAAGATGTTGAAGAACCATTGGTTATCGATATCGGTGGAGGAAGCACTGAACTTATATTCGGTAATAAATCTGAAATTCTCTCAAAGAAGAGTTTACCGATTGGATCAGTAAGTGCCACGGAAAAATTTCTTAAAGATTCTCCTCCTTCACAAAAAGAAATAGATAGTTTAAAGAAAAAACTGAATGAATTACTTAAACAAATAACTTATGTCAAAAAACCAACGAATGTAATAGCAATTGCAGGTACTGCAACAACTTTATCTTGCATGAACCTAGGATTAAAAGAATTTGAAGAAGATAAAGTGGAAATGAGTACCATCACTATGGAAGAAATTAATAAAATTATTGAGAAGTTAACTGGATTAACTTCATCTAAAATATTGGAGAACTATGGACCAGTTTTGAAAGGTCGTGAAGATATTATCTTGGCTGGTGCAATTATTCTTTCGGAGATTATGAATTTATTTTCTATAAAGAATGTGATAGTTAGTTCAAGGGGAATACGTTATGGAGCTATCGTTAACTATTTGAATAATTTTCCTGAAAAAATTTTCAAAAAGTAATCTATGTTATCTTCCGTTGAAATTAATGGAGGAAGAATCCTAATTACGTTTTCACTCGTACAATTTACTAAAATATTATTATCACGAAATGATTTAACGATATCCCTGCAATTAGTATTCAATTCAACACCAATCATAAAGCCAAATCCTCTAACATCATTAATAATTTTAGGATATTTTTCTTTGAATTGATTTAATTCGGAAATAAAGTAGTTACCGAGCGTTTTAACATTATTGATCAGACCATTTTCGAAAACTTCACTTATTATTACCAAACCTGCTGAACAAGCAACAGGATTTCCGCCAAAAGTGCTGCCATGGTCACCTGCCTGAAAAACTTCTGAATATTTTTTATTAGTGATCAAAGCACCAAGTGGAAGTCCACCTCCTATTGCTTTGGCAACTATAATCAGATCAGGTTCAACTTCAAAATGATTAAATGCAAATGGCTTACCGGATCGACCAATTCCACTTTGCACTTCATCTGCAACTAATGTAAATCCAAATTTATTTTTTAGCTCGACTAATTTATTAACAAATTCGTGAGAAGCAATTCTTATACCTCCCTCCCCTTGTATAAACTCGATA
>JARRKF010000492.1:0-3666 GCA_037388405.1 Ignavibacteriaceae bacterium
CTTTTTTACTTAGTTAAAGAATCAGAGCTGTTTTGGATATTCTCATTTTCAATATTAACCGCTATATCTGCACAAGTTTCAATTCCAATTAAACCAGTTCCAATTACTTTGCAAACCATGATGGTTCTTTTAGCAGGTGCTTTTCTTGGAGCCAAAAATGGAGCTTACAGTCAGCTATTGTATTTGTTTTTGGGCGCTATAGGTTTGCCCGTTTTTGCTCAGACTGCTGATGCGACTTATGGATTTTTAAGATTATTTGGACCAACAGGTGGTTACCTTTTGGCATTCCCACTTGCTGCTTTTCTTGTTGGTTATTTTACTCAAAAAAGTCAAAAATATTTTATTGTTGTGTTGTCAATGTTTGCAAGTGAAATTCTTGTAATCTTTATAGGAACATTTTATTTATACGCTACCTATTTGCATAATTTTAAAGAAGCCATCGCTGCAGGTGCTGCAATATTCTCGGTGTGGATGGTAATAAAGGTGCTTATTGCTGCTGCAATTTATTTTGGAGTTTCAAAAAAACATCAAAAAACTTAACATAGTTGGATACACTAGTTAATTAAAATCCAAATGACAGTAAAGAATATCATATTTGTTTTAGTTTTTATCTCTGCTTTTGCACTTTTCTTCTGGAGCTGCAGAAATCTTTTTCTTTATATGAAAGTTGCTAAAAAGAAAGATGATAGGTTTAAAGAAGTTGGCAGAAGAATTGGAAATGTAATTAAAATAGCTTTTGGACAATCAAAATTATTAAGAGATCCTTTCGCGGGGACTGTTCACTTTCTAATTTTCTGGGGATTCATACTATTTTTATTTGCAGTAATTGAAGCCATTATACAAGGGTTTTATTCTCCATTTACGCTTTCATTTTTAGGTCCAATTTATTCACTTATTACATTGGTCCAGGATATTTTTGGTGTCCTGGTAATTCTGGCTGTAATTGTTGCACTAATCAGAAGGTATGTACTCAATATTCCGAGATTACAGGTAGACAAATCTGCTTCACTTGATGCTACAGTAATTTTAACTTTAATTCTTATAGTTGTTCTTTCAATGTTCGGTCAGAGCATAGCAAATTTTGCGGCAAATAGATTTGTTCAGCATAATTATGAAGTTCGACCGATCTCTGCTCTTTTAGCACCAATATTTTTTAACAATCCTGCTTCAGGAACTGGATTGGTTTATGAAATATCGTGGTGGGTACATATTGTTACCATATTTGGTTTTATGAATTTTCTACCCTATTCTAAACACTTACATGTTTTAACATCGATTCCTAATACATACTTTTCCAATCTTGATCCGATAAGAAACACTGTCAAATATCTCAATCTTGAAGATGAAAATGCAGAGACTTTTGGTGCTTCGGATATTGAACATCTTTCCTGGAAACAAATTTTAGATGGATATTCTTGCACAGAATGCGGAAGATGTACGGATGCTTGCCCTGCTCACACAGTTGGTAAAACTCTTTCACCAAGAGAAATCATTGTTCAAATTAGACATAGAACAAAAGACAAAGCTCCTTTAATGGTAGAAGGAGTTAAGGAAGGAGAGCAATTTCAGAAAACTCTTGTACATGATTATGTAACTGATAAAGTGCTTTGGCAATGTACAACTTGCATGGCTTGTGTTCAGGAATGTCCGGTTATGATAGAGCACGTCGATAGCATTGTTGATATGAGAAGAAATTTAGTTCTTACTGAATCGCAATTTCCATCCGGATTAAATAATGTATTTAAAAGTTTAGAAACTAACTTCACACCATGGGCATTTCTGCAAGAAGACTTGGCAACGAATATCTGGCTCAAATGTTTATGATGGAGAATGTTGAAACTTTAAATCATTATAAAGTTAAAAAGATTGTTACCGCATGTCCTCATTGCTATCATTCATTAAAGAATGAGTACAAGCAATTTGGCGGTCATTACGAAGTATTTCATCATACAGAATTGATTGATGAATTAATTTCATCAGGCAAAATTTCATTGAAGGAAAATGGCAAAGCAAAAGCTACTTATCACGACTCATGTTATCTTGGCAGGTACAATGAAGTTTATAATGCTCCAAGGAAGAGTTTGAAAGGAATAAAGAATTTAGATTTAGTTGAGATGAATCGGAATAAAGATAGAGGATTCTGCTGTGGTGCTGGCGGAGGTAGAATGTTTCTTGAAGATGAAGAAGGTGGTAGAATTAATGAAGAACGAACACGTGAAGCACTTGAAACAGGTGCCGAAACAGTTGCATCAGCGTGTCCATTTTGTATGACTATGCTTACAGATGGTGTTAAACATTTCGAAAAATCTGATGACGTTCATGTTAAAGATATAGCTGAAATCGTTTTTGAAAACATGGATAATTAAACTTGAAAAGATTAAGAATTTTTTTCTGGAACTTAATTGATATAATAAATAACTAACTAACTTTATCAACCACCATTAAATGGAGGAAACTATGGATAAATTCAATCAATTGGTTCAATTTGTACAAGGATTGGAAACCGATTTTCATAAATTTTATGAGAAGGGTCAATCCGCTGCAGGTACACGCGTAAGAAAAGGCTTAAGCGATTTAAGAAAGCTTTGCCAGGAAGTACGCAAGGACGTGCAGGATGTTAAAGCTCAAAGGAAAGCTTCAAAAGGAGGTTAAGCCTCTTTAATTGTTAATTTAAACTGAGGGCTGGATCGGGAAATCGGTCCAGCCTGTTTTTTTATATGAGATCAGCATTAGTTGTAATAGCCATTTCTGCATTTATTTCATTTCAATTTTTCTTTATTAAAAATGATATAAAGCAAGAACCAAGTGACATTTCATTTCAGGATACAATAGTGACTGCAAAAATTTGCTTTGTTGGAGATTTAATGTGTCACTCAACGCAGTTCAATTATGCAAAAGTAAGCGCAGATAGTTTTAACTTTACTGGTGTTTTCAAAGAAGTAAAAAAATATTTGACTGAGCCAGATTTAACAGTTGGAAATCTTGAAACTGTAATTGCTGGAAAAGATAAACAGTACAGCGGTTATCCTTACTTCAATGCACCTGATGATTTTATTTATGCATTAAAAGATGCCGGATTTAATCTTCTTACAACGGCTAACAATCACGCGACTATTGACGTTCTAAATAAATATAAAATTCACCGAACTGGAACTTATACTTCTCAGCAGGATGAAGATTCGTTAAGAATTTTCCGAATCAACTCAATTACAATTGCAATCCTTCCTTACACAGAAAACACCAACGGTGTACCAATTCCCAAAGGAAAAGATTTTGTAATAAATCTGATTGATGAACAAAAAATCAAAGAAGATATTACGAAGGCAAGATTAAAAGATGTTGATGTCATACTAGTTTATCTACATTATGGAAATGAATACGAACGCGAAGCGGGTGATTATCAAAAAGAAATTGTGCAAAGATTAGTCGAGCTTGGTGCTGATATAATTATTGGTGGTCATCCTCACGTTATTCAACCATTTGATTACTTTAAAGCTAATAACTCAAAACTCGATACTGGTTTTATCGCTTATTCAATGGGTAATTTTATTTCAAATCAAAGATGGCGTTATTCTGATGCTGGAGTAATCCATGATATCGAAATCTCAAAAAATAATCTTAATGATTCAGTTTATATAAACAACGTAAGCTATCTACCAACCTGGG
>JARRKF010000493.1:0-859 GCA_037388405.1 Ignavibacteriaceae bacterium
GATGACCGAAAGTCGCTTGCTCTTGGTGCACTTTTATGCGGAATTGGTTTTGGGCTGATGGCATTTACCAATACTATTCCGCCGATTATTTTGCTTATAGTTATCTGGACTTTTGGTGAGATGATTTTCTTTCCTTCAACCGGTGAGTATGTTGCAAAGATTGCCCCCGAAAAGCAGCGAGGCGAGTATATGGGATATTTTCAGATGTCTTTTAGCTTTGCATTTATGGTTGGTCCATGGCTTGGTGCAGAAGCACTAGAATTATTTGGTCCGTTTTATCTCTGGATGGGATGTCTTGCATTTGGTTTAATTTCTACTGTGATGATGTTGAGGGTAAAAAAGTAATTTATGAAATGTAACAATTATTTTATTCCAAAAAATATTAGATATAAATAATGAATGAGAAAGTTAATCCTGAAATTAATCTTCTGCTTGTTGATGATGAAGAGGAATTTATCGCTGCTATTGCAGAACGTCTTCGTAAAAGAGGATTTACTGCAGAATGTGTTTTTACCGGAAATGAAGCTCTGAATCAATTAGAAAAGAATAACTTCATCGACGTTGTGATTTTAGACATTAGGTTACCTGATTTAAATGGAGTCGACGTATTGAAAAAAATCAAGTCAAAGAATCCCCTTGTAGAAGTGATCATAATCTCGGGGTACGCTGCAATTGATTCTGCGGTAGAATCATTAAAGCTTGGCGCCTTCGATTATTTAGAAAAACCTTTTGATCTAAATGATCTTATTTCTAAGGCAAACCAAGCTGTGCAGAAAAAAAGAGAGCGTGAAGCTAAAATCCTAGATGTGAAAATAAGGCCTTACATTTCCGAAAAAGAGCGGAATGAATTGATATCCAG
>JARRKF010000493.1:911-2689 GCA_037388405.1 Ignavibacteriaceae bacterium
AATAGAAAGGGCGGACTAAATGTCCGCCCCGATTTTTATTCTTGTATTTGTTCATTAGTGCTTGCTTTACTTTTCCTTCCTCTTATAATAAAGAAAGCAACTATTGCAATTATCACTAAACCTGCAACAAGATATATCCACCAGTTCGGAGGATAGAGCGCATTTTTCCATTCCGCAATTTTAGCTTCAATTGTGTTTTTATTTTTTTCAGTAAGCTGTTTGTTCTCTATAAGATAATTTAACCATATCGGTTGGATGGTTTTAAACCACACGCTGTCAGCAAATTCAGTATAAATTCGTTTGGATTCTTCATCACTCTTCACACCGATATTTTTCAGCTCATCATTAATAAACAGAATAACCGAGTTTGTAAACTCTTCGCCATTATTAAAGCTTCTTAAAACTATTCCATTCATAGAAAATTCTTCATCAATTGATGTCCAGGCCTCTTCGGTCGTAGCTTCATACCATTCCTGGAACAAATTATCTATTTGCTTAAGTTCTTCAGTTTTATTTTTATCCTCGGCATAAACCTCAACGAGTTTAACCCCCACTTTCTGCCATTTTGCTGCAAAATCTTTTTGTTGTTCACGTATTTTGGTTAAATCGTCTGGCTTAAGTGATGTAACCTGCATGAACCTTATATTATCTTTTATAGTTGTTTTTACATTGTCAAGCACGTTTTCTTTCTGCTCTTCTCTTGCCAGCATACTTTTATCTTCTGCACTGAGAATTTCTTTTTCTTCCATAATTGGCGGCATAAGGCTGTCAACCATGCTCATCACCAACTCATCTCTTTCTCTTATCGATGATCGGAGTTCTGCAACAAGGTTCTCAAGTCTCTTTATAGATTTTGCGTCTTTTTGACTTCTCGCTTCAAGATTTTTAATCTGCAACAGCAATTCATTGTTTCTTGTATTCAGAAATTCAACCTGCTGCTTCAACTCGCCAACCTGGGTCTGTAAAACATCTATCGTTGTGAAATCTCCCTGTCTTAATAAGTATGCTTTATTAAGTTTATCAATTGATTCATTATAGTTATCAGGGTAAAGACTTTTATCAAGCAGATCTTTATGCTGGGCATAATTTTCTTTAAAGCTATTAATTTGAGCAATAACGGTATTTAGCTCATCAAGTGTGGTTGCACTTTTAATTTCAGACTCAATTTTAGAATATTCTTTTTTAAAATTATCAACTATCTCTCTATCTGACTGTGCAAAAAGAGGATTCAGAAATACTAAAAAGAAAATCGGAAGAAAAAAGTTTAAAATATTTGTTTTCATTGAACATCTCCTTCTTGTCTGGAGCCGGCGTCTTCGATAATTCCTTGGCTAGATAAATTGAATTTTTTATCTCCGTCAATTAATTCTATATAAGAATCTCTTTGGTTGAATGCAGGCTTATTTAATGCTGTTTCAGAAATATTAATTTTCTTGTGAAGCGCAAGAGTGCCTTCATTGGCTTTAAAGACGTAGACATTTTTAAATTCAGAAGCAGTAATAAAATAATTTCCTTCGTTATTTCGGATTAAATTTATCTCTTTGCCTTCAAAAGCCAGAGAATCCTTAAACTCTTCAAAGAATAATCCTTTTGTATTGAATTCAACTGAATACCTATCTTCCGCAACATTTCCCTGATCATCAACGGGTAGAATTGATTCGATTGGCCAGGAAAAATTAGCCGGCTGCAAAGTCAATACTGAACAAGCAGTTGTTAATAGAATTATAAAAAGTGACGATGCGAGAAACTTTATCATGTTTTCTCCTTAAAAATTTTTG
>JARRKF010000494.1:0-2697 GCA_037388405.1 Ignavibacteriaceae bacterium
CATAGTTTGCACCAAGCATACGCATTCCGCCAACAAGGACCGTCATCTCGGGTGCACTTAATTTAAGAAGCTGTGCTTTATCGATAAGCATTTCTTCTGCTGATACTGTGTAGGTTTTCTTCTGATAATTACGGAAGCCATCCGCTTCAGGTTCCATATATTCAAATGATTCAATATCAGTCTGAGCTTGTGATGCATCCATTCGTCCTGGAGCAAAAGGTACTTCAATCTTGTTTCCTGCAGCTTTAGCTGCAGCTTCAACTGCAGCGCATCCACCAAGTACAATAAGATCAGCTAAAGAAACTTTCTTACCGTCTTTACGATTGTTAAATTCTTTTTGAATGCTCTTAAGTTTTTTCAGAACTTTGTCCAATTGTTCAGGCTGATTAACTTCCCAATTTTTATGCGGTTCCAAACGGATGCGTGCACCATTGGCTCCTCCACGCATATCAGAACCACGGAAAGTCGATGCAGAAGACCAGGCTGTATAAACCAGTTCTGAAATTGATAACCCTGATTCCAATATTTTCTTTTTTAGTCCATCAATATCTTTTTTATTAATAAGCTTGTGATTAACTGCTGGAATTGGATCCTGCCAAATCAAATCTTCTTTCGGAACTTCAGGACCAAGATAACGAGCTTTTGGTCCCATATCGCGATGAGTAAGTTTAAACCACGCTCTTGCAAATGCATCAGCAAAAGCTTTTGGATCTTTATGGAATCTTCTTGAAATGGGTTCGTAAATAGGATCAAAGCGTAAAGACATATCTGCAGTTGTCATCGTAGGTGGATGTTTTTTCGAGGGATCATGGGCATCGGGAATCATATGTTCCGGTTTAACATTTTTTGCCTGCCATTGCCAGGCTCCTGCTGGACTTTTAACTTTTTCCCACTCATAACCGAAAAGCATATCGAAGTAACCCATATCCCATTTTGTGGGATTAGGTTTCCAGGCACCTTCCAAACCACTTGTAGTAGCATGTGGACCTTTACCGGTTCCAAATTTGTTTATCCATCCAAAACCTTGTTCTTCAATTGGTGCCGCTTCCGGTTCAGGACCAACTAATTTTGGATCACCAGCACCATGCATTTTACCAAATGTATGTCCACCTGCAGTAAGTGCAACTGTTTCTTCATCATTCATTGCCATACGTTTAAATGTTTCCCGAACATCACGACCTGATGCTACAGGATCGGGATTTCCATGAGCAGTCTTCTTGCTTTATCTAAGTTTCCATTATCTGGCCAACTATTAATAGGTGCAAATCGCTGATTACCGGTACCACCGCCTCCTCGACCATCTGCAGTTCGGTAAGTACCTGCACTATGCCATGCCATACGAATAAATAAACCTCCATAATGACCCCAGTCAGCAGGCCACCACTCTTGAGAATCAGTCATCAATGCATACAGATCTTTCTTTAGAGCTTTATAATCAAGCTTGCTGAATTCTTTTGCATATTTAAATTTGGGTCCCATAGGGTTTGATGCAGGATTATGCTGGTGAAGTATTCCAATATTTAATTGATTAGGCCACCAGTCTTTATTTTTTGTACCACCACCGGCGCCATGCGGTACCGGACATTTTCCATTATCACTCATAATTATTCTCCTTTTGTTGTTCATGAAAATTAATCTTTTTTGTTTTTATCATTAGTAAATGAGTTGTAACTCCAATTGCTATAGCAATTAAAAGTAACCTGATAAAAATTTCTTCAGTAAATATGAAAGCAGAACTCGAAATCATTAGCCATAGAAATGAAATATTCAAAACTTTGGCTTTAATGGTTAGTCCGGATTTATCCTGATAATTCTTTAAATAAGCACCTAGTATTTTGTGATTACGCAGCCATTCGTTTGCTCTTGGAGATCCTTTCACAAAACAGGCTGATGCAAGAATTAAAAAAATTGTTGTAGGAAGAACCGGAAGAAATATTCCGATTACTCCGATAATTATCAGAAGAATTCCACCAATCAAATATAAATAGCGGAAAAATCCTAACTGTTTGCTGTCTATCTCTTTAACACTGTTTGTCAATTGAATTTTATATGGTTTTGTGAATTGCTTCATAAAACTTATAAATTTGTTGTTATAAATCAAATTGATAAATTTTATATCATTATAAGAAAAATCTATATAATATGACAATTACACAGTTGGAGTACCTTATTTCATTGAATACATATGGAAGCTTTTCTGAAGCCGCTGAAAAGTGTTTTGTGACTCAACCCACTTTGAGTATGCAAATTCAGAAGCTTGAGTCTGAACTGGATGTTGTCATATTCAAGAGAGATAAATTTCCTGTTGTTCCAACTGAAGTCGGTGTAAAGATTATAAATCAGGCAAAGCAAATAATTAAAGAAAAGGAAAAACTCAGTGTTATTGTGCAGATGGAAAAAGGTGAATTCATCGGAACGTTAAAGGTTGCAATTATTCCGACTATTTCTTCCTATTTACTTCCAATGTTCCTTAAAAGTTTTACAGAAAATTATCCTAACATAGAGCTGATAATTGATGAGGTAACAACTGATGAAGTAATTTCAGGATTAAATAAAAGTGTATTTGATATTGGTATGATTGCACTTCGATCAAAAGTTGCTAATATGGTTTCAGAAAGTCTTTATTATGAACCATTTGTTGCATTTGTTCCATCAGATCATAAACTGATGAATAAATCAAAAATAAGCCAGGATGAT
>JARRKF010000495.1:0-3914 GCA_037388405.1 Ignavibacteriaceae bacterium
CAGTAGGAAGTTCATCTTCCTCAACATCTCTTTTCTTCTTTTCTTTACGGAGTTTCTTGATCTTTTCAAGATTTGATGGCTCATCTTCTTTTTTTACAATTTTTATTTTTTCATCATCACCGGAGGCAAAAAGACTTTTAATGAAAGAAAAAATGTTTTCAATCTTTATATCAAAAGTAATTATAAGAATTGTGGCAGAAACAAAAAGAAGCAGAAGAATACTCCCTATTCCTCCCAGAATGCTGTTTAACCAATTTCCTAAAAATTCACCTACATTTCCTCTTAATTCTTTAACACCAGGAAAAATTTCGAAACCAACCTTAAGTACTCCAAAGAATGTTGCAAAAGTAAGACCTGATAATAAAAGAAAGTTTGTAGTATGTATCTTCGTTTTGAACGGAATTTTTCTAAAAAGTGAAAGTCCCCACAAGAATAAAATTACCGGGACTACAAATGAAAAGTAACCTATTGTAAAGTTAATCAGGATATAAGATAAGTAGCTTCCAACTGAACCCATCCAGTTGTGCAGTCCCTTTTGGGGACTGAAGATAGAGTCAAACAAGTTGACGTTTGATGCATAATAATTATCACGCCTGTCGTAAGATAATATGGATAGTAATAGAAAAATAGAAAAGAGAATGAAAAAAATTCCAGCTATTCTTTTCTTCTTTTCAGATGAAAGGCTGAAATAATTCTTGTCAGAGTTGTTTTCTTTACGGTTTGCTTTTCTCTTTTTTACTGCCATTATGCAAGTTTAATCCTTTAAAACTTTTATGGCATTACCCGAATAAAAAGGGATTATATCCACGTTGTTAAGTTCGCTACATGCTTTAAGGTCCTCACTATAACCATTTTTCATAAGAAGCTGACCATGCTCTGTTTCGGCCAGAGTCTTATAAATATCTTTACCAAAATTTTTGAATAAAGTTATTGCAGCAACTGAAGAATCAGTAAGCTCGTTCTTTTTTCTACCTCCCGTTAACTCGAGAATTAATTTCCCAGCACAAAGAGCATCCTCAAGACTAAAAAAGTTATTATTGCCTGCACAAAGCACGGTAATATCCTGATCAAGTTCTTTAAGATGATTTGCCAGCACACTAATATTATTAAAAGAGCATATAAAATTATTACGAGAATATTTTGCCTTAACAATTGCCCGGGAACCGTTGGTAGAATAAAAAACGATAGTCTTGCCATTAACCACTTCTCCTGTATACTCCGGCGGGGAATTGCCAAGAGCAAAGCCTTCTATTTTTTTAGTATTTCTTTCTCCGCCAAGTAACGTCTGTCCGCCAAAAATTCCACCAGAAAGTTTAACTGCAAACTCTACTGTAGCAACTGGAACAATTTCTTTAGCACCATTTTTAAGAGCAGCAATAATTGTTGTCGACGCTCTTAAAACATCAATGACGACTGTCGTTTTGCCAGTATAATACAATTCATCAGTCAAAACGGGTGAAAAAAGTACGTCTAGCTTCATCTGAATTTTTATTTTTTAACGAATGGAAGTTTTGTAATTCGTGCAGGGAACTCTTTGTCTCTTATTTTGAAAGCTACTTCACTTCCCTGCGAATTAAACGGTTTATCTACATAACCCAGAGCAATTGGTTTTTCAAGAACAGGGCTTACTGTTCCACTTGTTATTACACCAACCCTTTTACTATCAGCAATTATTTCATAACCATGCCTCGGAAAAATTTTCTCATCCGAAATCATTGCAACAAGTTTTCTTTTAGTACCATCAAGTTTAGCTTTTAATACTAAAGTCGTAGAGAATCCCTTGCAGCTAGTCCGACAGGCTGAATATCAAATTCTCTACCGGCACTAAAAATTTCGTTCCAGACTTTTTCTGCAGTGGATTCATCGCCTTTAAAGTAAAGTTCGTAACCAATTTCTCCGGTGTAACCTGTTCTGGAAATTATCATATCTACACCAGTAATCTTACCATTGATAAAATGATAATATTCGAGATTCAATTCACTACTAACTAATTTTTGAATTACATCAACTGAATTTGGTCCTTGAATTGCCAATAATGAATAGTCATCACTTCTATCTTTTATTGAAACGCTGAACTTGTTGTTCTCCTTCATCCAGCTATAATCTTTGTCAATATTTGAAGCATTAACAACCAGTAAAAATTCTTTGTCGGAAATTTTGTAAACTAGCAGATCATCGACTATTCCGCCATCGGGGTAACACATTGCAGAGTACTGAACCCTTCCCGGAAAAAGTTTAGACGCATCGTTAATAGTAATATGCTGCACAAAATCAAGAGCTTTATCACCGGTAATAAATATCTCGCCCATATGCGAAACATCAAATACACCAACCCTTTTACTATCAGCAATTATTTCATAACCATGCCTCGGAAAAATTTTCTCATCCGAAATCATTGCAACAAGTTTTCTTTTAGTACCATCAAGTTTAGCTTTTAATACTATGTGTTTAAAGGTTTTAATCAAAAAAATTTAAAAATCTAATTTTGTTTAAATTAAGATTAAATGATTCTTCAACATTTTCAAAATTAACAACCAAATAATCTGACCAATTTCAGATAATTATATTTTTAAAACTAATCAAATTCTGAAGTTAAATCACGCCCGGTTTTTGCTGAATAAAATTCGAATGTATCAGATGAAATACTCGGATCTTCTCTGAGAGTAATTTTTGTTAAATATTTAAGCTGCATCATTCGTAAAGATTTAATTTTTCCTTCTCTTATTTTAGCAGCGGTAGAAGGATGACACTTTAGAATAATACTTCTCTCACGAGATTTTCTTCTGAATTTTCTTAACCAGCTTTCCAAATCATAAATAAGGTGTGAACTTTTTGTCAAAAGACCCGTACCATGACATACCGGACAAACTTCTTTGGTTGCCTGAATAATATTTTGTCTAATTCTCTGTCTTGTAATCTGAACAAGACCAAAATCTGACATAGGTAAAACAGAAACTTTAGCTCTGTCCTTTCTAAATTCTTTTTTCAATTCATCGTAGACCTTTTTCCGGTTCTTTTCATCTTCAAGATCAATAAAATCTATAACTATAATTCCACCAATATCTCTTAATCGAAGTTGTCTTGCAATTTCTCTGGATGCTTCAAGATCCGTTTTAAGCGAATTTGATTCCTGATCTTTACTCTTTGCGTACCTTCCGCTATTTACATCAATTACAACCATTGCTTCAGTATGCTCAATCACCAGATAACCCCCGCTGGGAAGCGGAACTTTTCTTCCCATAAGAGTTTTAATCTGTTCTTCGATTTTAAAAGTGTTAAAAATTCCATGAGCTGATTTATATAGCTCCACCTTTTCTGCAATTGCTGGCTGAACTAGCTCGAGATAGTTTTTAATTTCTCTGTAAAGTTTTTTTGAATCGACAAATATTTTAGATATATCTGAGTTGAAGAGATCGCGAATTACACTAACCGTAGTATTTAAATCCTGGTAAACGAGGGCCGGAGGATTTTTAGATTTAGCCTCTTTCTCAATTTCTTCCCAGGTTTTCATAAGATGTTTCAAATCATCTTTAAGTATTTCCTCATCCTGTCCTTGTGCAACGGTTCTTATTATTAATCCATAATTTTCTGATACGATCTGTCTGGCAATATATCTTAACCGCTTTCTTTCTTTGAAATCGTAAATCTTTTTAGATATTCCAACTTTATTATCGTAAGGAAGAAGAACGCAAAATCTGCCTGGTAGCGAAACCGATGATGTAACTCTGACTCCTTTATTATTAACAGGCTCCTTAATTATTTGAATCAGGATTTCCTGTCCTTTTTTCAGGCTAGGCACAAAATTTTCCTGTTTCTTCTGTTCCTTTTTTTCATGAGAAAATCCTGTTCCTGTGGATTCATCATCATCATCAATATCTGTATCCTCATCACCAAGCATTTCCTGAAGCTGTTGA
>JARRKF010000496.1:0-5236 GCA_037388405.1 Ignavibacteriaceae bacterium
TGAAATTCTTATAGCCCATGACCATGTCTGAGGAGCTTGTGAAATGGTAAAATTATATAAGCCCTTCCCCATAAAAGCATCGTAATAGAGGCTATCTTCATCTAGAAGTTGATTGAAATATGAATAAAATTTGCTTGCCGAGAAAACTGCATCGAAATAATTTTCTTCTCTGGTAAAAGCAAAAGTGCGGTTTGCATAAATTGAACCAAGAATATATAGGGTAAATTCATCGGTTGTATCTTTATCAAGAATTGATTCTGCTTTATTTATTGCTGTATCTGTATACGCAAAGAAATTTTCAAAATCTGATTCTACTTTACTATCGAGAAAAAACCATAGGGAGCTGATAGATTTGTAATGATATCCTGCTGGATTTTCAGGATAATTCTTGATTATATCATCAAAAGTTTTATTCGCAAATTTAAAATTGAAGTTATAAAGAGCTTCAAGACCATAATTGATTTTGGATTTTAATTTTGTTTGTGGAAAGATTGATTGGAAGTATTTTTATATCCGACACCTTATTTATCAAAGCTAAATTCCATTGCGGCTTTAACAAATTCCCGGAAAAGAGGATGGGCATTTGTGGCTCTTGATTTCAATTCAGGATGAAACTGACACGCAACAAACCATGGATGGTCTTCAAGTTCTATCATCTCAACAAGTTCTTTATCAGGAGATAAACCACTTAAAATTAAACCTTTATCTGTAAGTCTTTTTCTGAACTTATTGTTTACTTCGTAACGATGACGATGTCTTTCTGAAATGTAATTTGTTTTATATGCAGCAAATGCTTTTGAATCATCTTTTATTACGCAGGGATAAGCACCTAATCGCATGGTTGCACCCATCTCCTTAATATTTTTTTGCTCCGGCATTAAATCAATTACACTGAATTTCGTTTTCTTGAATTCAGAACTGTTTGCGTTTTTCATCCCACAAACATTTCGTGCAAATTCAACTACGGCACATTGAAGTCCAAGACAAATTCCAAAAAATGGTATTTTATTTTCTCTTGCATATCGGATGGCTTTAATTTTTCCTTCAATTCCTCTTTCACCAAAACCACCGGGAACGAGAACACCACTGACACCTTTAAGCAACTCCTCAAAATTATCAGTTTCACAATCCTCAGCATTCACAGGTTTTATTTTAACCTTTACCTGGTTTTCAGCACCTGCATGAATGAAAGCTTCCATTATGCTTTTATAAGCATCAAGATGTGTAATGTATTTTCCGCAAACAGCTATTTGTACTTCACGGTCAGAATTTTTAATTCCATTAACAAAATTTTCCCATTCATCCAGCTTAACTTTTCGTTCAGGTAAATGCATTCTGCTTGTTACAAGAGAATCAAGCTTCTCTTTGTAAAGGACCAAAGGAACCTCATAAATTGAACCGACATCATAGGCTGATATAACAGCTTTTGAATCTACATTACAAAATAAAGCAATTTTTTCACGCAATTCTTTTGCTTCACCCGCAGAAGCGATGTAGGGAACTAATGTAACGTGAATTACCATTGAATTTGCTCTTCCGTAATCAAGCATATGCTGCCTAATTGCTTCAATGAAAGGAAGACTTTCTATATCACCAACTGTTCCACCTATTTCAGTAATAATAACTTCATAATCCCCTAATTCACTAAGTCTAACAAGTTTCTCTTTTATTTCATCTGTTATATGTGGAATAACCTGAACCGTTGCCCCAAGATAATCTCCCCTTCTCTCTTTTGTAATTACCTCATTATAAACCTGACCGGTTGTTGTATTATTTGCTCTGGTCATATTAACATCTAAAAATCTCTCATAATGACCTAAGTCTAGATCTGTTTCTGCACCGTCATCTGTAACATATACTTCCCCATGCTGAAACGGACTCATCGTTCCAGGATCTACATTTATATAAGGATCAAATTTTTGGATGGTAACTCTGAAACCGCGTTGTTTAAGTAAAAGGCCAAGAGAGGAAGCAGTTATTCCCTTCCCCAATGAAGAGACTACACCTCCGGTTATGAATATGAATTTTACCTTTTTGCTGCGGGAGCAAATTTTCCAGTTAGTGCGAAAAGGTTATACGATTGTTGGCTTAATAGCAATTGTCATTCCTCAATCACACCAGGAAAAGCACATATTGAACCGAGGAACGGAACCGATTTTTCCATTCAAAATGGTTATATAACCGGAACAAACTTAATCCTCCAGCCATATGGTAGAATTGTTCAGCATTGGAGAACAAAAGATTTTCCTAATGGTGCACCTGATTCAAAATTAGAGCTACTTTTTGAGAAGCATAATAGTGGAACAAAACTGACCATTATACACCAACAACTCCCTAGTGGCGAAGAGAAAAAGTATGAAAAGAAATGGAAGGAAAACTATTTAAAGCCAATGAAAAAATATTTCAAGAAAACTAAGGCTAAGATAAAAGCTAAAGTCTGATAAAATGATTTTTTTGCTTTTAACTGAAGCAATGAATAATGCAATCACAAAAATATTTTTCCTTTTATCTCATAAACTTTTTCTTCATAACATTCTTCTCTAGTGTTTCCTGGACATATAGTTTTCAATCAGATTCGATTTCTTATTCTACTGAAACAAATTTAGATTTTACAAATAGATTCAATCTAAAATTTCATAGTGATCTAAACGATTTTTACCTTTACAAGTTGTTCTTAAATGACTATTCGGACTCAGTATTATTTTCATTACAACTTGAATTACTAAGAGATGAACATAATCCTTTAAACTATTCCCCAAATACTTTGGTAGAGCAGTGGAAAATTAATGAGAGACTGACAAACTATTTTCAATTTCAAAGAGAAATAAAACTTAAATCAGAACTAGGAGTTTTTGGGAAGGTGTTAACTCATTCTAAAAACTTAACTGCTGTCATATTAGCCATTCTGCATATAATTAAGTACAGGAAAGGATTGTATTAGTTAGCACTCAATATTTACTTGAACTACCTTCCAATAAACTGCTATATTTGTTTCATATTTGCAAAATTTTAATGGATTCTTTTTGAAATATATTTCATCAGTAGTATTATTTTTAATCTTAATCAGTTGTACAGGTTTCTCACAGGATACTACTGAAAGTCTTGCTTTCAAGAATAAAAGACCAAGACAGAAATCGCCATATTTTTACAGACCCGATCTCGCTTATCAAATCTGGCAAAAATTTAAACTCACTCAGGAAGCTAATGCTGGTGATCCTCTCGCTGAACATGAACTCGGATTAAGATATTTGCTTGGTGAAGGAATGCCAGCTGATACTTCTCAGGCTGTTTACTGGATAAAAAAAGCTGCAGATCAAAAATTAACTTCTGCGGAATATAATTACGCTATACTTTTAATCAACGGAATCGGTGTTCCCTGGGATCCATTTAAAGCATTCAAACTTTTCCAGAATGCGGCTGATGATGGAATGGTTCAAGCTCAATATGTAGTTGGAATTTTATATACCGATAATCTTACCGTTAGAAGAGATTATAATCTAGCTTATTACTGGATTAAAAAAGCTGCCGATAATGATTATGAACCGGCTAAAGAAATTGTAGCCAAACTTGAACCAAGAGCTTCTAAAATGATTGTTGATTCACTGCTAAATACTTCAAGTCCTCCAAAGGAAGAAAATCCCATTCCTGATCCATCTGAAAATTTAACTTCTTCATTAGGGTTAGTGTTTGTTGATTTAATTTATTTTAAAAGAAATTTAATCGAAGCAGGTGTTTACTATTATCGTGCTTTGAGAAATGATTCTCCGCTTGGTACAAATTTACTCTGGCAATTATCACGAGATCCTGAATTTATTCAAACAGTTCAAAAAGAAAGTGAAGCAGGAAACAATATAGCAAAGTTTTTGTGGTATGGATTGACAGCAATTAATTTTTCAAATAGAATCGTAATCTCTGATGCATTAATACTACTGGATGAATCCGCAAAAGCATACTACCTGCCAGCAATGGTAGAATCGGGACTTAATCATTATACAAGCAGATTCGGTAGAAGCAGCATTGAGTCAGGATTAAATATTTGGAAAACAGCAGCACAACTCGGAAGTAAAGAAGCAAAAATACGTCTAACAGCTTCGCGTGTGCTTGATTCATTTGGAGCATATAATAAAAAAGAAGATTTTAAAATTTTAAAGAAAGCTTCAGAGGAAGGGTCACTTTTTGCAATGGTTAGTGTTGGTTTATGTTACCTACAGGGACTTGGTGTTAAGAAATCCATACCTGACGCTGTAAATAATTTCAGGTCAGCAGCACAAAGAGGCAGCCGTTTTGCGTACGAGGAATTAAAAAGAATTTATGATGAAAGAAGACCGGCAGACTCTGAATTTAGAATTTCAAATTAAGTTATGATTAAAATCGATCAGAAACTCCCTGAATGGGGGACGAGTATTTTTACAATTATGTCTCGCATGGCTGTAGAATATAATGCCATCAATCTTGCACAGGGTTTTTCTGACTTCAATTGCGACCGGGAACTTTTAGAGCTTGTTGCATACTTCCAGCAAAAAGGATTTAATCAATATGCACCAATGCAGGGTGTACCTCAGCTTCGAAAAGCTATTTCAGAAAAAATTAAAAAAGTTTATACTAAAATTTATGATTATGAAAATGAAATAACTGTAACTGCGGGTGCAACCCAGGCACTTTATACAGCCATAACTGCAATCGTTAAACCGGGTGATGAAGTACTCGTTTTTGAACCAGCTTATGATAGTTATGTGCCGGATATTTTATCAAATGGTGGAATTCCAGTTTTTATTCCTTTGAATGAAAAAGATTATTCATATGATTGGGATCTTGTAAGAAGTAAAATTTCAAGCAAGACAAAAGCTATTATTATCAACTCCCCTCACAATCCGAGTGGAAGTCTGATTACAGAGACTGATATCAAAGAGCTTGAGAAATTAACAAATGGAACTGATATCATTATCATTAGCGATGAAGTTTACGAGCACATAATATTTGATAACAAAAAGCACTTTAGTCTTGCGAGCTCAGAAAAACTTTCTGTTAGAACTTTTGTGATATCTTCTTTCGGAAAAACATTTCACACTACTGGCTGGAAAATGGGATACTGTGCGGCACCCGAATCTCTAATGAAAGAATTCAGAAAGATGCACCAGTTTATAGTTTTTTCTGCAAATACACCAATACAATATGCTTATACTGAATTCCTGAAGAAAGAAGAAAAATATTTGTCTCTTGGAAATTTCTATCAGCA
>JARRKF010000497.1:0-2668 GCA_037388405.1 Ignavibacteriaceae bacterium
GTCAATACGTCGTCAGATTTAATAGATATGTTTTAGGTACCGCGATAGTAATTAAAGGAGGACTTAAAAGTAGATACCCTCGTTCAAGTAGAACCCAGACCATAAGAATTAAAGGACAAAAAATTCAATAATAAATAATTTGATATAAAAAGTTTTTTTCACTTTATTATTTAGAACAGAATTCTCAATAGTACTCTTTAAAGGCTCCTGCCATACTCATTTGTTTTTCTACTTCTACTAAACTCTTATGATTTTTCAAACCTTTAAGACTATCCATTCCTTCAAGAATATTGCAAGCCTCGAAAATAGCTTTTTTATCGTCAGAGTTTTTAACAATAAACGGAAGTTCCTTTGAAGGTTTTGGTGCATCACCAGAAAGGGCAACAATTTTAACAATTTTGTCACGATGACCAAGAACCTGGTTTACTGAAACGCTTATTAAATATGTATATAGCGTATTAGGAACGCCATAAGAATTATTACCATTCCCCCAAAATGTCACTGTAGCAAGAGCCATCACAACCACCATATTTTTTTAGTTTTTGAAAATTTGATTGAAGGTGCTTTCAAAGGTGAAACCTTCATAAAGACTCAACCATAACCAAATTAGAATTTGCAAGAATAATACCATCATTCATGCTTATTATAATTGTTAAAAAATATGATGCAGAAGACGCAGCGACGACATTTTTAATCCTTGCGTCATCGATGACATAGAGCGATTTAATTAACGGAAGTCTTTTTATTTCTTTGAAGTTTAAGTTAGAGTATAAGAAGCGAAATAATCTTGCCCGGTCTTAAATAATTTTTTATCCAATTGAATAATTTAAATCTTCTTTGCTTTAAGAATGAATTCAAGATATCTGATAATTCTGGAGTTCTTAAGTAACCATAAGATTTATGAGGGTTTCTTAGCCCGGAATATTCATAATTATTCTGCACTTTAATATCATGTATTTTAATGCCTCTGGAATTTTCTTTATAGATTTTTGACAACTCAGGATTTATTGCCACCTGATCCTCTTCATCAGCAAAATTGTACCAGCAACGAACAATATTATCGGGAATAACCAATGAATTATAATTTTTACTTGATTCGGACTTTATTTTATCTACAACATACCGTTGTCCTAATGGTGAACCAATTGTTACTAAAATTTCCACGCTTATATCACTTGAAAAATGTCTCAAGGCATCATAAACAATTATAGATCCCATTGAATGAGCAATGAGAAATATTTTCTTTTTTCTGTGATTTTTAAGGACTTCAACCAAGCGTTCAATAATTACTTGCCTAACCAAACTGTTTTTATTTTTTACTAAAGTAATTGATTCAGAGTAATATTCCTCAAGATCTCTTAAATGACGATGAATAAATAAATCAGTTAAAGAAGGAATGTTTAATGAAAGCACACCATTTACTAAAATTTTTTCCGAGTATTTTTCCAGATATTCAAGTGCTCTTCGCCTAAAGCTGAGCCCTTCACGATTGGTTTTCCCATGTTCAGGTTTATAAGGTTCGCGTATATAAAAGGGACTTTCAGTATTTGATTCATCTGGATCAAGTGGTGTTTTATGAAGAATGTCTGCCCAGTAAACCAGTTCAAAATCAAATTCTTTAACCGGGAAATTATTTTTTCTAATGCCTTCTAATAAAGCTTCTTTCCACCATTTTGCTAGTAATTCTTTAGGTGGCTTGTTTCCAATCCCATGAATTCCTATGACAATTCTAGACATTAAATTCACATATTAACGTTTTTAGCTGTTATAAAAATAATAATAAGTACGGAAGAGATTAAAGAATGAATATTCAAATAATTGGAACCAAAAAAAGTAGAGAGACACAGAAAGCTGAAAGATTCTTTAAAGAAAGAAGAATTCAATATCATTTCCGTGATATTTCAGAGAAAGAAATAACCAGAGGTGAACTTGAAAATATTAAACAAGCTATCCCGCTGGAAGAATTGATTGACAAAGAAGGAAAACAATTTAAAAAGCGTGGACTGGAGTATACGGTCTATAATATAGAAACAGAATTGCTTGAAGATTCTCTTTTACTCAAAACACCAATTGTTAGAAATGGAAAGTTGGCTACAGTTGGATACAAACCTGAAGTATGGAAGGAGTGGATTTCAGACAATATAAATATTTAGTGTTTACTTCAATAATACCATTTTCTTAGCATCAAAATATTTCGTACCATCCACTCCTTTCGCTTCAATCAGATAAAAATAAAATCCGCTGCTAAGATTTGTTGCATCGAAAACAACTTCGTGTATTCCCGTCTTCATTTCTTTATTAACTAATAAAGAAACTTCTTCTCCAAGAACATTGAACACTTTTATCGTTACAATTGCTTCCTGTGGAATTGAATATTTTATTGTCGTTGTTGGATTAAATGGGTTTGGATAATTTTGATAAACCTCAAAGATTTTCGGCGGTGTAACTTTTACGTTATAAGTCTTATACCAGCTTCTGTTTGAATTATCTGATGTTCTGAATTTTATTACCCCCTCTTTCCCAATTGGCGCATTATCTGAAATGTTAAAGTAAAACTGTGCTGTTTGTTTCTCTGAGGTTTTAATATTCTTAAAACTCATCTCCTTATTGCTGAACTCAGCCCAAGCCGGTGCCTCCTGAACAGTTACTTTAATAGATTGAAAGTTAC
>JARRKF010000498.1:0-2588 GCA_037388405.1 Ignavibacteriaceae bacterium
GGAGCTAACAATGAACAAACTTTTCTTCAATCTGTTTATTTTTACATTAATGCTGAATTTTAATCTTCCTGCACAATCGCAAACCACTGACAATCCTTTTTTTAGAGAATGGAAGACACCTTTTCAGACTCCGCCTTTCAGTGAAATTAAGAAGGAACATTTCCTGCTTGCGTACGAGGAAGGAATAAAGCAGCAGAACGCTGAGTTTGAGGCGATAGTCAGCAATTCAGATAAACCAACTTTTGAGAATACAATTACTGCCATTGAAAAAAGCGGGCAGCTATTAACTAAGGTAAATAAAGTGTTTAGTTCTTTAAGTGGTACTGATAATGATGATGAAATGCAGAAGATCGCTGAGGCTTCCACCTCGATGTTATCAAAGCATTTTGACGACTTTTATTTGAACGAAAAACTTTTTCAACGGATTAAAACTCTATACGACGAAAAAGGGAGTCTTAATCTTACTACGGAGCAGAGCAGGGTTCTGGAAAACTATTACCTCGATTTTGTTAGAGGAGGCGCTAACCTGGATGAAGAAGGTAAAGAAAAGTTAAGAAAAATAAATAATGAGCTTTCGCAGCTTATTTTAAAATTTGGAGATAATGTCCGTAGAGAGAATAATAAGTTTCAGTTGATTGTTGATAAGCCTGAAGATCTTGCCGGACTCCCAGATGCTTCAATTCAGGCAGCAAAAGAGAAAGCGGAAGAGAAAGAACTGCAAGGAAAATGGTTGTTAACAATTGATAAACCCACGCTGATTCCATTCTTACAGTTCGCAGAAAAAAGGGAACTGAGAGAAAAGATGTACAAAGCTTATATGAACCGCGGTAATAACAATGATGAGCTGGATAATAAAAAAATATTTGCAAGGATTGTTATTCTTAGGGTTCAGAAAGCAAATTTACTTGGCTACAAAACTTACGCTGATTTTGTTCTTCAAAAGAAAATGGCGAAAACGCCGGATAATGTTTATTCTTTTTTGAATGATATCTGGAAACCCACAGTTCGAAAAGCAAAGTCAGAAGCAGAAGAAATGCAAAAAATTATTGATGCTGAAGGAGAGAAGTTTAAGCTGGAACCATGGGACTGGTGGTACTATGCAGAAAAAGTAAAAAAAGAAAAATATGATCTCGATGAGGAAATGCTTCGTCCATATTTCAAACTTGAAAATGTAATTATCGGAGCATTTACTGTCGCGAATAAATTATATGGATTACAATTTATTAAAAGGGATGACATTCAGGTTTACAATCCTGAAGTAATAGTTTTTGAAGTGAAGGAAGCTGATGGAAAGCATGTCGGAATTTTATACACCGATTACTTTCCGCGTGCCGGAAAAACTAACGGTGCCTGGTGCGGTGATTTTAGAAGTGAAAGTAATATTAATGGAAATTATATAACTCCTCTTGTAACTAATGTTGGGAATTTTTCAAAACCTACCGGGGATTTACCCGCATTAATTAGTCTTGATGATGCATTAACTTTGTTTCACGAGTTCGGGCACGCACTTCACAGTTTATTTCAGAATGTTACCTATCCTGCTTCGGGATCTGTTCCTTCGGATTTTGTCGAACTTCCGTCACAGATAATGGAAAAATGGGCATTGCAGCCGGAAGTTTTGAAAATGTATGCAAAGCATTATAAAACAGGTGAATCAATTCCACAGGATTTAATTGATAAAATTCATAACTCAAGATTTTTTAATCAGGGTTTTGAAACTTACCGAAATAGATGTATCGCAATTTGAAAAAGAATCAATTAAGAAAATGGGATTGATACCGGAAATATGGCCAAGATATTTAACGACCAATTTTTTACACATTGCAACTTGGGGATACGAGGCAGGGTATTACAGTTATTTATGGTCAGCCGTTCTTGATGCAGATGCTTTCGAATCATTTTTAGAAAACGGTTTATTCGACAAAACCACTGCGGATTCTTTTAGACAAAATGTTCTATCAAAAGGAGGAAGTGAAGATCCAATGGATCTTTATGTCAAGTTTAAGGGAAGAAAACCGAAAGTAGATGCACTTTTAAAAAACCGTGGTTTGACAGAATGATATTATTCGTAGGGGCTCAATATATTGAGCCCCTACTTTATATAATTTATTCTATTATTTATTCCAACCCGGAACTCTTCCCGGTGTCCACGGTGCACCGTATTTTTCCATATCAGCTTCAAGATTTTTCAAATCGACTTCAAGAAGAGTTTTAACTTTTGCAAGTAGCGGTTCGAATTCTTCTGAAGCAACTTTTAAATTGTTAATTTGGGTTTGTGTCGGTGCAGCAGTTGATGACCACAAACCAGAAGCGATTTCATTCAATCTATCATAAACTGTTGGAGCTGTTGGTTCGTTTCGTTCTGCCACAGTCTTATCCTGATAAAGATGCTGAAGAATATCCTCAGTCTCACTCTTAATTTGTAAAGCCTTATCCATTAAAGAATTTGGTGCATCAGGAGTCTGCTTAATTGCATAAATCAACAAATCAGTTTTATCCTTGAGATCTCTGGTTGAATTAAGTGCACCTTCAACAGCTCTATTAAATTCCCAGAATTTCTTTTGGAATGCGACAAGAGCAGCTCTGTC
>JARRKF010000499.1:0-3224 GCA_037388405.1 Ignavibacteriaceae bacterium
AGAAACAATTCAGAGCTACACGTAGAACTAATTAATCACCAGGTCGATCAACGCGATGAAAATCTTATACCGTTATTATTTTTTCTTCGTTCATGTTGATAATGGCTCAAACGAAAGTAATCCACTAATTCAAAAATGCCGTCTTTGTAACGGAGAATATTTAAGAATCTGTTTACTCTTCTTTCATCAAATGAAATATTGTTGTGAATTCCTGTGCTGATCATTCCTGACAACATTTTTTCTCTAAGTTTTTTTCTCCCCGGTTCACTGTTTCTTAACGCAGTTAATAGATATTTTGCTGCATCATATCCGTACAATGCATTGCGATTTACATCTTTTCCTGTAACTGAAATAAATCTGTCATTAAAATTATAGTAATCATCACTGTTGAAATCAACAAAATAATCTGACGTAAATATTAATTTGTTGCTTATCTCAGGCGCAGTTTCAAATCCCTTTGCAGTGAACCAGTCCTGATTTCCATACATGGGAATTTTAGTATAATAATTAATTAATTCAGAGAAAATATAAGGAGCAACAGAATTATTTGAGAGCGGAACGTAAACGCCTTCTGTAATTAACGAATCACTATAAATTCTTGAAAGCTGCGGGCTAAAATTTGTTGTTGTATCCTTAAATGATTCTCTTCTTAAAATTGTTCCTCCCAATCTTTCAAATTCCGAAATGAAATTGGAAGCAAGAAGCGGAGAATAACCCTCAATTGAATTGAGCACTGATAATTTACGTTTGTTTTCAACATAATAAATATATTGAGCCATTACCTTTCCCCTTGTTGAAAACGAAGGATTTGCTTGAAAAAAATTCTGACTAATACTGGTAAGATCATCGTCCGTTGCTGTTGGAGAGATTATTGGAATATCATAATCATCAAAATCTTCTAAAGCAGTTCGAACTTCATTACTATAAATTGGACCAAGTATAGCAACCAATGAACTATAAGAAGTAAACTCTTCTTTTATTTTTTCTATTTCATCTTCATCTTTTTTTGTATTGCGTATTAATAATCCGATTTTTTCAGCTCTTAATTGATTGAATTCATTTACGGCAAACTTTATTCCTTCAAGAATTTCTGAAGCGGGTTGTGAAGTGTACTCACCCACCGAATCTGTTTCTAATGGCAGCATTACACCAATAACGGTTGATACCTGATTAGGTTCATATGAATTGTTATAAAGATTTTGAGCTTGATTATATTCTTCAGAATCTGGGTAGTTTTTCATCAAATCAGAAAAAGTGCTCTTGGCAGAAAATGAATCTCCGTTTCTTAGGAAATACTTACCAAGCTGTAGTAAAATAAACGACTTTACTTTAGTGCTGGTATTAGAAGCGAACAACTTCTGGAGTTGCGAATCATTCAAATATTTCGCTGCTATTCCTTCGCCAATTCTCCTTGCCCTGTTTTCAACAGAGTTTGTACTTGCCTTATCAATTATATAAGTTATTTCTCTGAAGGAATTATAATAGTTAGCAACTTCAAGGTAATATTTTACTATAAGAAATCTAACTTCTTCACTATATCTGCTATTCGGATACTTTTCTAAAAATCCATCGGCAACATTTTTGAACTGTTCATAATCCTTTTGCTGTAAATATATTTTTGCTTTGAAAAATTCTGACTAATACTGGTAAGATCATCGTCCGTTGCTGTTGGAGAGATTATTGGAATATCATAATCATCAAAATCGGAGGTTTTGAACTGATATCGTAAACAACCCGGTTAACACCTCTAACTTTATTGATTATTTTATTTGAAACTGAAGAAAGAAAATCATGCTCAAAGTTGTACCAATCAGCGGTCATTCCATCTACAGAAGTAACAGCCCTTAGCGAAAGCACATATTCATAAGTTCTTGCATCACCCATTACTCCTACTGTACTAACAGGAAGCAGAACTGTGAACGCCTGCCAGATGCTATTATATAAACCTTCTTCTTTAATAGCTGTAATGAAAATATCGTCAGCCTCACGTAAAATATCAAGTTTTTCTTTAGTTATTTCTCCTAAAACCCGAACAGCTAAACCAGGACCAGGAAATGGATGCCTGTGTATAAATTCCGGAGGAATGTTAAGTTTCTTCCCTACATCCCTTACCTCATCCTTAAATAATTCACGGAAAGGTTCTATTAATTGTAAATGCATTTTTTCAGGAAGTCCACCCACATTGTGATGAGTTTTTATGGTTGCGGATACGCCTTTTACAGGAATAGATTCAATTACATCAGGGTAGAGCGTTCCCTGCACAAGGAATTCTGCATTTTTAATTTTTGCAGCTTCTTCCTCAAAGACTTGTATGAAAGTGTTACCAATAATTTTTCTCTTCTTCTCGGGATCAGATACTCCTGCTAAGTTTTTTAAAAATTTTTCCGAAGCATCAACAGGGATATGATTAAACTTAAGCTTTTCATCAAATAATTTGCCTACTTTTTCACTTTCATTTTTACGCATTAACCCGTTATCGATGTGGATACAAGTTAATTTATCTCCTATCGCTTTTTTAACAAGAACCGCTACAACTGTGGAGTCTACTCCACCGCTCAAAGCGCAAATTGCATTCGAGTTACCAACTGTTTTTTTAATTTTTTCGAGTTGTTCTTCTATAAAATTTTGTGATGTCCAATCGCTCTTACATTTACAAATTTCAAATAGGAAATTTTTGATGATTTTTTCACCCTCTTCAGTATGAACAACTTCGGGATGAAATTGTAATCCGTATAATTTTTTAGATTGATTTGAAATGGCACAAATAGGTGAATGCTCTGACTCTCCTACTACTTTAAAGCCACGAGGAAGCTCGGTCAAATAATCACCATGACTCATCCAAACAACAGATGCATCCTCAACTCCATGTAAAATATCCGAATTGTCTCTAACTCTAAGAATAGATTTACCATATTCCCGATTGTCTGCAGCTTCAACTGTTCCTCCAAAATTTTTGCAAATAAGCTGAAGTCCATAACAAAGTCCTAAAATCGGTACTTTAATATTAAAAATTTGTGAGTCTATTTGGGGAGCTGATTCATCATAGACACTCATCGGTCCGCCGGATAAAATTATTCCTTTAGGCTTAAGATTTTTTACTTCTTCTGATGAAATTGTATGCGGATGAATTTCGGAGTAAACATTTACTTCTCTAACACGGCGTGCAATTAACTGAGTGTATTGAGAACCGAAATCTATAATTAGGATTAAGTCCCGTTCTTTCA
>JARRKF010000500.1:0-2794 GCA_037388405.1 Ignavibacteriaceae bacterium
ACGTTAACGCAATTATAATTGTTGATGAAGCTTATATTGATTTTTCAGAAGAAGGAACTCTGGTAAACGAAATTGAAGCTAATCCAAATCTTGTTGTTCTTAGAACGTTTTCAAAAGCCTGGGGTTTAGCCGGAATTAGATTAGGTTATTGTGTAACTGATTCTTCAATAATTAAATTATTGTTTAATGTAAAAGCACCTTACAACGTAAATTCATTAACAAGATTTGCGCTTCAGAAAGCATTTGAAAATTTGGACTTAAAAGAAAAGTTTGTAAACGGAATTCTAAAAGAAAGAGAAAGATTAAAAAATCAGCTCGAAAGTTTACCGGGTGTTATAAATATTTTCGATTCCGATGCTAACTATTTATTGATGAAATGTGAAAACCCGAAAGAAGTGCAACGGAAATTAGCCGAAGAGGGAGTTATCGTAAGAGATAGAAGCACGCAGCCAAAACTGGAAGGCTGTTTGAGAATTTCAATCGGTAATGAAGAAGAAAACGATGTACTTTGGGAAGCGATAAGGAAAATTTTGTAAGTTTGGTTATTGTTTGTTATGAGTTTACTCCTTGACGAACTCATCCTGTAATCCTTCTCTTAAATAGAGAAGGATATGTTAACATCGTAACTTTTCGTTGGGTTTGTTTTCGTTAAATATGGTTAATTAGAACGTTACAAATTTTTTATTTATAAAAAATGATAAACCTTTTACGAATTAAAAGGTTTGTTAATAGTAAAGACCTATTAATTGTATTCTGACAAGAAATCGGCATCTTTTGTTTTACTGTAAATAAGTCTCTCTCTTTTTAAGAGAGAGAGAGATTAGAGTGAGTTCTTTTTATTTAATAAATTGTATAAAAGAAAAACTGAAAGTTTTTAATGTATAAATTAGTAATAGATAAATCATTTTTTAATCTCGATTCCACCTTATCCAAAGGTTTGATTTCCGGTTTAATTAATTTGAACAAACACGGATTTGTGTTTGAAGCGGAAGGATTAGTTCGTGGAGAAAAGGAAAGTTTGGTCAAACTTCTTGAACTTGAAGGAATTAAGCTAGATGAAAATGTAAACTCTGAGTTTGAAAAAAGTTTTATAATTACTACGCAGAACACAGATGATATATCTTCAATCTGCGTTAAAGAAAACAGCGAAATAGACACTTTTGAAAAAGCTGTAAACATCATTTTAACAAAACTCAGAACTTCTTCAAAACATAGAAAAACTAAAGAAACAGACATTAAAATAGAACTTTCGCTCGACGGAAAAGGTGAGTCAAAAATAAATACAGGCATTGGTTTTTTCGACCATATGCTGGTACAAGAGAAAAAGTCGGAGACTTTCCGACGGAATTAACGGAAGAATTTTTCAGAGCAATGGCTGCGGGTTTGAAAGCAAATGTTTTCATCAGGTCGAAAGCAAAAAACGACCATCATAAAATTGAATCTATTTTCAAAGCATTTGCAAAATCACTGAACGAAGCTTGCAGATTAGACGAAAGAAATGAAGGTATGCTGCCATCAACAAAAGGGGTGTTATGATTGCACTTATTGATTACGGAGCGGGGAATGTTGCATCGGTTGCAAATGCCCTTAACGAGTTAAATGAAGATTTCAAAATTACTAATAACGAGTTTGATATTTTCCAGGCTCAAAAAGTAATTTTCCCCGGCGTGGGCGAAGCTTCTTTTGCCATTAAACAGTTGCAAAAATTAAATCTGTTTACTGTTTTGCGAATTATAAAAAAGCCGCTGCTTGGAATTTGTCTTGGTATGCAGTTAATGGGCGGCTATTCATCGGAAGGCGATGTTGCTTGTTTGGGAATTTTTCCTTGCTCGGTTAAAAAGTTTGACTCTTCAAAAACTAAAGTTCCGCATATGGGATGGAAGTCGATTAAGATTAAACAGGAAAGTAAACTGTTCAATAATATAAAAGACGGTGAAAAATTTTATTTCGCAAATTCTTTCTATGTCCCTGATAACGAATTCACCACAGCTTTAACCGAAAACAATATTGAGTTTTCGGCTGCTCTTGAAAAAGGAAATTATTACGGAGTTCAGTTTCACCCCGAAAAATCGGGCGATGCCGGGCTTCAAATTTTAAAAAATTTTATTGAATTATGATTATTATTCCTGCTATAGATATTTACGATAATCAAATTGTACGCCTAACTAAAGGCGATTTTGATAATATCACTTACTACAAAAATTCGCCATTACAGCAAGCGCAACTTTATGAATCAATGGGTTTTGATTTGATTCATATTGTTGATTTGCTCGGTTCTAAAACCGGCAAGTTTACTGCTGTTGAATCTGTAAACAAAATTAAAGATTATACAAAATTACAAATTGAATTCGGCGGCGGCATTAGAGATGTTAAAACTGCCGCCGAGCTTTTTTCTGCCGGAGTTGATTATGCAATCATCGGCTCACTTGCGATAAAAAATAAAAACGAATTTGAACTAATCATCAAACAAAACGGCGCCGATAAAATTGTTGCTGCAATTGATGTTGAAGATGAAAAAATTAAAATAAGCGGCTGGACGGAAGAGACTTCTATTTCGGTTTATTCGCATATTGAATATTGTCTTTCTCTCGGAATTCAAAAATTTCTCTGTACCGATATTTCCAAAGACGGAATGCTTACCGGGACAAATATTGAACTTTATAAAAAGATTCTTCTAAAATATCCGGGAATTAAGTTAATTGCTTCCGGCGGAGTAAAAGACATAAATGATATAAAAGCTTTGCAGGAAATTGAGCCTTACGCAGTTGTTGTTGGTAAAGCTATTTACGAAGAC
>JARRKF010000501.1:0-2891 GCA_037388405.1 Ignavibacteriaceae bacterium
CAAGTACACTATCCAGCCGGGCAATTGCAGCATCAACCTCTGGAGAATTTGGTCCATAGTCGTGCCCTGCATCGTCGGTTGCTTCAAAGTATGAAGTAATAAAGTGAGGTCTTTTTTCGTAAGGAAGTTGCAACCAATCGATTACCCCATCAACTCTTTCTTTATAAGATCTGTCAGCATCGTATTGTTTAAAGTAGGTTGGGTTTCTGTAAGAAACATTCAGATCGTTCCCGGGCCAAAAATAGCTTGCGGTTATAATTCCCTGCCTGTCAGCAGTTTCCCAGAATGCCTCGCCCCTATACCAGCGAGCATTTTGTGTTTCAGTAGTATCACCAACCCTATAGTACTTTCCCGTAAAATAGTCTTTAAAATTATTGGAAATTATTCCGTGATGCTCAGGATACATTCCTGTTATTATTGAAGTATGATTTGGAAAAGTTTTAGTTGGAAAGCAGGATTGCAAAGAGCTTGCCGAGGTTCCGTTTTCTCTTATGTAATCGAAGTTGGGTGTAATCCCGCGATCAACATAATCCCACCTGAATCCATCAAAACTGATTAGAATGACATAAGGCTGAGTTTGAGCAGATACATTAATTAATGAGAGAAATATTAGTATAAAGAATAATTTGAAGAAGGTTTTCATAAAGTCTCCGGTGATTTGTTGACCAAAATTAATCAGAATGAAGTTAAAATTAAATTTGGCTATTTTTAAATGTTAATGATAAAATTAGTGTTGAAATAAAATATTATCTTTCAAAGCATAATGAGTAGAACGACAGTTGTATTAATAAATCTTGGTACTCCTGACAGCCCATCTGTAAAAGATGTAAGAAAATATCTTTTTGAATTTCTGAACGATCCGAGGGTGATTGACATACCAGCAATTGCAAGATTCCTTCTGGTGAATTTAATTATTGTTCCATTCCGCGCACCAAAGTCTGCCAAGATTTATGAACACCTCTGGACAGATAATGGCTTACCAGATAGCAGCAAGGGCTCACCAATTCTTTATTATGGAAAATCGGTTCAGGAAAAATTACAACAGGCTTTGGAAGACGATTTTGATGTTCAACTTGCAATGAGATATCAGAATCCATCAATGGACGACGTGTTTGGAAATCTGTATAAAAAGAATTTAGAGAAGATAATCATTATTCCGTTGTTTCCTCAATATGCCTCAGCAACAACAGGTTCGGTTATTGATAAAGCGATGAAAATAATAAGTAAGTGGTGGGTTATTCCTGAAATAAAATTCATCAGCCAGTATTATGATCATCCCGGATTTATAAATACAATTGTTGAGCGAGCTAAAAAATATAATATTGAAGAATTCGATCACATTTTGTTTAGCTATCATGGTTTACCGGTACGACAGGTTGACAAAGTTTATAAGGACGGGACACTCTGCGAAGCGCATAATTGTGAAACGGAAATAAACGAAACAAACGAGTTCTGTTATAAAGCAACCTGCTATGCAACCACAAGATTAATTGTGGAGAGGCTTAAACTACAACCAGAAAAATATACCGTTTGCTTTCAGTCGCGATTAGATAAAAATTTGCTTGAACCTTTTGCTGATAAAGTAATTGTAGATCTGGCAAAAAAGGGAGCGAAGAAACTTCTTGTTTTCAGCCCGGCTTTCGTTGCTGATTGTCTGGAAACACTAATTGAGATTGGATTCGAGTATCAAAAATTATTTGTTAAACGATCATCCTATGTGGATAGAGACTCTTAAGAAAATGGTTCTTAATAACTGATGTTACTTGTGGATAAAATATTTAGGGCTGGTGTAGTCGGTTCCGGAGGTGCTGGATTCCCCACTCATGTTAAAGCTAAATCAAAGGTTGAGCTTGTACTTGCTAACGGTGCGGAATGCGAGCCGCTAATTCATAAAGATTACGAATTGATGGTTCGTTTTCCAAAAGAAATTACAAAAGGATTAGAATTACTAATTGAAAGCACTTCCGCAAAGAAAGGGTTCTTTGGGATAAAAGAAAAAAACTCAAAAGCCATTGCCGCAATTAAACAACACTTAAATGGAAAGACAGAATTAACAAAGCTTGGCGATTTCTATCCTTCCGGCGATGAATTCGAACTGGTTTATGAAGCAACCGGAAGATTAATACCGCCAGCAGGAATTCCTCTTGACATTGGTTGTGTCGTTAACAATGTTGAAACACTCTACAACATTGCACAAGCAGAAAAAGATATTCCCGTAACGAAAAAATTTATTTGTGTTGCGGGAGCTGTTAAAAAACCGGTTTCATTTTTTGTTCCTGTTGGAACGAGGTTTAAAGACGTTATAGAGTTTACAGGAGGAGCAAAAGTTAAAGATTTTGGAATATTCGTTGGCGGGGTGATGATGGGCAAACTCACTTTTGATCTTGACGATGTTATTACCAAAACAACAGCCGGGTTAATTATCCTTCCTAAAGATCATTACTTAATTAAAAGAAAAAACCAACCAGAACAGAACTGGCACCGCATTGGCAAATCTGCCTGTGATCAATGCAGCTATTGTACGGAATTTTGTCCGAGATATTTACTCGGCTATCAGGTTGAACCACACAAAGTAATGCGCTCTCTTGGATTTACGAAAACAGGGTCTGCTGTATGGAATCAAATGGCTGATCTTTGTTGTTCTTGCGGACTCTGTACTCTTTATGCTTGTCCTGAAGATCTTTATCCAAAAGAAGCTTGTGATAAAGCGAAAATAGAAATGCGGGAAGCAGGAATTAAATTCATCCAGCAAAAACCCGTAAAAGTTCATCCTATAAAAGAAGGAAGAAGAGTTCCACTAAAAAAATTAATAATGAAACTTAAGCTGCAGGATTACGATGTTGAAGAGCCTTTCAATTCCGAAGAATTTATAGTTAAGCAAGTTAGAATTC
>JARRKF010000502.1:0-2290 GCA_037388405.1 Ignavibacteriaceae bacterium
GTATAAGGAAAAAGGAAACTATCCGGTAGCAGAAGATTTGGGAAAAAGAGGAATCAACCTGCCAAGTTATCCTGATTTAACTAACACGGATATTTATTTTATAACTTCCAAAATATCATCTTTTTACAATGAAGAAAGATAGTCTGGAAATAAAAGAACTGACACCCGAGCACGCATCAATTTTTTCAAAAAGATTATCAGAAGAAAGTAGTGAATATTTAAAGTACTTTATTCCATTTTCTGAATACTCTGAAGCCTACATCAGAAAAACATTGAGCGAAAAGAAAATTGATAATTATTTTGGTTTATTCCTGAATGATGACATAATAGGATTTTATATGTTAAGAGGTTTCGATGCCGGATACGAAATTCCATCTTACGGAGTGTGGATTTCATCAAAGTATTCAAAAAAAGGTCTATCAACTCTAACTTTATATCATGCTTTTTCTTTCTGCAAACTGAATAATATTAAAACTCTTATGCTTAAAGTTCATCCTGAAAATACTGTTGCAAAAAAATTATATGAGAAGTTTGGATTTGTAAAGGTTGGCATTGATGAAAAGATCGGACATTTAATTTACCACAAAAGATTTTAGCCTTTGTTTTTAATGAGAATAGGATTTTATATTCATCACACAACGATTTCTGCAGGGGGAATTTTTACATACTCTATTGGGATTCTCAAACAACTTCTAAAATCAGATCAGATAGAAAAATTAATTATCATTACTTCTAATGAAGTCAACGAAAAGCTAAATGAAATTTCAGCGCATCCAAAAGTTGAAATTGCAAACATCAACCGAAATGATCCGGTAGTTAAGCTAAGACTAACTTGTTACTTTGCGCTTTTAATACTCTCAACGCCATTTAGAAGTATATTTTATAGATTATTTAATTGGATAAATCCCTATTCGAAAATTCTCAAAGAACAAAATTTATCTCTCTTTCACATCCCTGTTCAGTATTCTCCCATTTACAGAACTAAGATTCCGGTCATTATAACAATGCATGATCTGCAGGAATATCATTTCCCAGAATTTTTCAGCTTTTGGGAAAAATTATTTAGAAAGATTAATAACAAAATGGCGATACTCGACTCTGACAGAATAATTGTTTCTTTCAAGCATGTCAAAAATGATATACTAAAATATTTTAAGGTAAGTGAAGAAAAAGTTTCGGTTTGTCCCCCGCCCTTTGCTGACAACTGGTTTGCAGAAACAAAGGAAACCGATTGGTCAACAATTTCAAAAAAATATAATCTCAAAAAAGATTTTATGCTTTACCCGGCTGCAACATGGCAACACAAAAATCATCTTGGACTAATACAAGCAATGAAAAATTTAGTTCTTGAGAAAAAAGATATCCATTTAGTTTGCACAGGGAAGCAAACTGAATTTTACCAAGAGATTCAAAGCAAAATTCTTGATTATGATTTAACAAAAAATGTTCATTTTCCTGGCATCGTTCCGGAAGAGGATTTGATTGGCTTATATAAAAGCGCTAACTTGGTAGTAATTCCGACTCTTTACGAAGCAGGCAGCGGACCATTATACGAAGCAATGAGATACGGAATTCCTGTTATATGCTCAAATGTAACTTCATTGCCTGAAACTATCGGGAATAATGATTTTATTTTCAATCCGAGTGATTCGGATGAAATTCTTAAGAACAAAACTCAGAAGAAAAGATGGATAAGTTCAGACAAATTAATTTTTATGATAATTTTATCGAAGCCTACAACAAAGTATTGAATTAACCTTTCTTCATATTGTCAGATAAAATTTCGTGATCTGTTTCTGATTTACTTTTCAATTTTAAGTTAAAAATTTTCGACAAACCTACATCACTCAATTTAACCACAAAATTGAACCACAGATTATTAATCTTTTTCTTAGATAGCATATGAAATGCTTTATTGTCGGTGTTCAGATGAAGCTTAAACTTCTCTGCCAGATATTTCAATGTTGCGTTTGAATAAAAAGAGATATGCTGACCTGAATCCAGACTATAATACCACCATCCGCCCGGTTTCGGTGGGTCTTCCTTAAAAGTTCTGGTTGAGAAAATAATATTGTCAGAAAATTTGAAAATCTTTTCAATCTGCTCCATAGGATTAGTAAAATGTTCAAAGCATTCAAAAGCTGTAACCAGCTCATAATTATTTTTTTCATTGTGCTCGAATCCTTTTGCAAAAAGATTATCCGCATAGGGATCATCCCAGTAAAAATCAAAACCTTTATCGCGCATCATTCTTACGAAAATTCCATAACCTCCCGCAAAGTCAAGAAAC
>JARRKF010000502.1:2319-3422 GCA_037388405.1 Ignavibacteriaceae bacterium
GTTGATTTCGTTTCTGAATACCGGTGTCAGCAATTCCAATCGCAGATTTATATGCTTCATCTAGCCAGTAAGGTTCTTCAGTTTGCAGAAAGCCGCAGCTTAGACAATGATAATATTTGACATTATACTTATTCAGAACCTTAGCTGAAAAAACTTCTTTTGATTTGCTATTGCATACTCTGCAATTCATTTTAATTCAGAGACAAATATTTAAAATAATTAATAATTCTTCTGACAGGAGATAGTTTAAAAAGATTTTGTATCTGCTCTTCAATTTCAGAATTAATTTGGAGATCATTTGTCATTCTAAATTCTCTGCCCGACAAATTCAATTCCACATTTAATTTTTTTGAAGAAGATGAATGCGTTCCGCTCCAATCTGTTCCAATATTTTTACAAAGCGGTGAAACAGGATAGAGACAGAATGCATTATTTTTTAACTGAGTGTAAGTCCACCTAATGGCCCACGAATCGACTTCATCTTTTATTTGAGCTTTTAACATTGGCAGAAGATCTTCTCCGGCTTCTTTTAACAGATTCTGATCTTCTATATTTTTTAGTAACGAGCTATAATCTTTCAATTCCCAATCTACTTTTTGCCATCTGTCTTTCCAAGTTCCCCATCCCCAGGATGAGGCCCGATGAGCGATGAAAACATCTTTGTTATATGAAGCAGGAATTTTGACCGGATACGGATAACCAGATACAGAAAATATTTTTTCATCTGCTTTGTAGAAATCAAGAGCATCATTCATAAACTTGAGGAAAGAAGGTGAACTGATAATATCATCTTCCAGAACTATTACTTTTTCGTACGATTTGAATATTTGATTTACACCATTTATAACTGAGTTTGCAAGCCCTAGATTTTTTTCTCTTTCTGCTATTTTTATTTCCTTGAAGCCTTTAATGTTCTTTAATAAATCTCTGACTTCTGAGACTTTTTGTTGGTCCTTTTCAGTTTTAGGTCCGTCAGAAAAGATAAAAAGTTTAAAAGATTCAGCTAATTTGTTTTTGGATAGGTATTCAAGTGTCTGCCTGGTGTGCTCAGGACGATTATATACAAATAAAATTATCGGAGCCAGATTTTCCAATGATTAAAC
>JARRKF010000503.1:0-2789 GCA_037388405.1 Ignavibacteriaceae bacterium
CTCGCAGCCACCGTAATATCTTTTTCCGGGATACCCTTCAGCATATTTGTTTGTAAGTGGAGAACCTGCTGCTTCCAGAACTGCCAGACTGACAAAGTTTTCTGATGCAATCAATTCTAGTTTGTTTCGCTGTCTTTGAATTTCATTTTGAAGAATTTGGTAGACTTCTGAATCCGATTTGATGTTTGAATACATAGCAAAATATTTTTTATTTATGATAATCAAATTTAACAAAAAAAGGCTCCCTGTTAAACAGAGAACCTTCTTTTTGCATTAAAAACCCTATCTTAAGGAACGGTTACACTCTTACCAATCCAGGTAAAGCATTCGCCGGTTATCGGAATAACATCTCCGGATTTATAACCCTGGAAGAAATAGTCTTCTTTTGAAGGAATAGATGTAGACAATGCACCAATTCTGTCACGGGCTTGAGCAAGATTTGGATCAACACTTACAGCTCTTCTGTAAGTTTCCTGAGCAAGAAGATAAACCAGCTTTGTTTTGAAATCAAATGTACAATCTCTTGCTGCCTGCTCATATAATAAACCGATTGAGAATATCGCCATTCCCCATCCTCCGGCTTTATCATTTGCAGTTTCAAAATACTGACGTGCTTTGCTAAGTTTTCCTTGCTCTTTATAAATAAGACCAAGATTGAAGTAAAAATCTTTGTTATCCGGTTCTAACTTCAACAGTGTTTGGTACGCTGCTTCAGCATCTGAATATCTTCCCAATTTATTATAACAGGTTGCCAGCTGATTCCAGTAGTTCACTGTTTCGGGAGCTTTCTTTGTTAAAAATTCTAGTGGTTCCAACGCTCTTTGGTAATCCTGCGCTCTAATACATTCTGATGCATATATCCAAGCTTTCTCCAGATTATCTTTATCCAGTTCCCAATTCTTTTTGCGAATATCCAATAACTGACCAACATCTTCAACCAAAGTTGATAATATTCTTGGCCATTCAGGATTATCAGGTTCCCTTACTGCAAGTTTTGAATAAAGATCTATTGCTTTCGATTTATAATCATTATTATCGTTCATATTCGCAATGTAAAGCTGTCCCAATCTGTTATAATAATAAACATCCATTTCCGGGTTATATTTTTCAGCTTTTTCATACATAGTTATCACTGAATCCGGTTGCATTTTAAGCCAGGTTTCAGCAACAAATGCTTTTCTTACCTGAAAATAAGCCATTGCATCAGGATAGTAATGAATAGCCATATCGTAGAAGTTCATCATAGAATCAGCAATTGCTGTTTTTTCCTCAGCCGGAACATCAGTGGAATCGTGAAGCTGCCATAAGCAGTCTTCCATTTTGTAATAAATCCATTTTGCAAATTTTGATTTATCACAAGCGAGTACCTGCCAGCCGTAAGGTAGTGCACTTTGGTAATCTTTATTCTTCTGATACTCAGAAAATAGACTATATAGTTTTAGGGTTTCTAATGAATCGCAATCACCCTCAACAATGTATTTATAGTTTCCAAAAATTGGAATTGTAACAATCGCTATTAAGAAGATTGCTATCATATATATTTTACTTTTCATTGATCTACCCTTTTTATATTTATTTTTCATATCGAATAAACCAGAGTTCACCAAAACTTAAACCAAGATTTATCCTTAAAAATTGTTCTTCCAATAAATTTTGTTCTGCTTTTCCATCATCACTAAGCGGAATTGCAAATCCTCCGAAGAAAGAATATTGTTTTAACTCAATTCCATTTATTTTGTATTGTGACAGTTCATAACTTAAACCTGCTCTCAACATTATTTGTTCCCAAAAGCTAACTCCTGGTGCTTTTTGCGGTCTATATTCAAATCCCAGACTAATTTTATGCACATCATTCATATTTAACTGATTTACATCACTCAGTCTGAATTCGCTCCAAGGCTGATAAAAATAGTCGAGCATTATATTATAAACGTTAACAAAAGCAATGTGTAAACCAGCATTCAAACGCATCGGAACTTTCATTTTAGTTTTTCCGATACCAATTGAATCAATAATAGTTGAAGAACGACTAATCAAGCTAGTGTCGGTATCTAGTTTACTAATTAAATTAGCACTTAATCCTAATCTTAAATTAGAAACTGAACCTGAATTTATCAAACCCGACATATCTGGTGTAATAAATCCAACAGTTGTACCAAAACCAGTAGGTCCGTAATCTAATTCATATTCTGCAGGAAACAACGCAGTATTCTCAAATTCGACTTTAGAATTATAAGTAATGTTGCCAAAATAGTACTCCAGTGTAGCACCCAGTATAAAATCAATCGGCAATTGATACGAACCTCCGACAAATACTTTTGATAATCCACCTTTCCCCTGATAAGTTGATGTGTAATTACCTGAAGCTTCATTAGAAACCATTTCACGTACTTCATAATTTACTCTTGTATAGGGAACTATTCCCATCGCAACTCCAATACCGTAAACTTTACTAACAGGAAAAGCAAACATAAATCCTTTAAATACACCATCACCATAATATTTTGATTCAAATTGATTTGATAACTTCAACTCATCATATGCAAAACTAAATTCAATTCTTGTTTTGGATAAATTCGACCAGGACGCAGGATTCAACAATCCGATATAATCACTATTTATTAATGCCGTACCTGCATGACCCAACGAAAGTGACCTGGCTGAATAACTGTAATAAACATCCCCTAATCCATATCGAGTATAAGTTGAAGTACGTTGAGCAATTACTAACTGGGATATTAGAATTAAAGTGATGAAAATATATTTTATTATTCTCATAATTATCGGTT
>JARRKF010000504.1:0-3448 GCA_037388405.1 Ignavibacteriaceae bacterium
TCTGTGGATCTTATTAAAATTGTTTCTCGTAATATGTTTTACCCACATCCGGATGTCGATTCAATGTTGTTGTGTTTGAAACCTCGAGAGCCGCCGTTTTATGTTGAAAATGAATCAATCTTTTTTGATCTTGTACGAACTCTTTTTACTCAAAGAAATAAAAAAGTCAGAAATGCATTAATTCATTTTTTTAGAAAACATGAAATTACAAAACAAGAAGCAATTGAATTAGCAGACTCTACACTCTCTAGTACGAAGAGAGTTCGGGAATTATCTCCCGAAGATTTTGCAATTTTAGCTAATAAGTTTGCTAAAAAAATTTAATGACATTTTATGTTTTTTGCTTGAAGCTTAATTAAATTAAAAATAAAGAATCGTTTTCTCATTATTATCCATATTATATAACAATTTATAGAATAGTTTTTATTAATCTGCTTAGTTAACTTGGCAGATGCAGGTAAGGAATATACATTGAAGGCTCGTAATTATAGGGAGGTTAAGGGTCAACCTTACACTCGGAAAAAGTATATCCGAGGATCTCCTTCATCAAAAATTGTAAAATTTACCATGGGAAATACTGCAGGTGACTATGAATATCAAGCTCGTTTGATTGCCGACAAATCGGTTCAGATCAGACATAATGCTCTGGACAAAGCAATAGGATTAGCTGCTCGGGTTAAACCTGACCAGGCCTTGATTATGGTTAACATCAATAAAGATGGTTTAGATGCTGCAACACTAGCGCTAAAAAGAGGAAGTGCAAAGTTACCCACTCCATGTCGTGTTGTAGTCGAGAAACTTGGGGATTAATGAGGCCATTATTTTTGTGTTATCCACTTTTTTTACTTCCAAAGAGGGAAATTGCTTAATTATTAAAAGATGATATATCAATAAGAACGACTTTGAGGGTATGAACTTGACTTCTAAACCTTTAATCGTTAATATTGAAGAAGATATTGCTACTGATGGGCGATTCACTGGTGGAAAGGGTGCCAACCTGGCTAAATTATTTCATATTTTGGGGAAAGATAACGTTCCTTATGCTGTAATGGTTACTACAGAATTTGCTAAAATGCTCTTGAATGATCCTGCCATTGTAAGTTTAGTTCAAGAGTTGGATGTTGCATTGGACAAAGATGATGAAAAAGAAGCTAAAAAAATTGCTAAAAAAATTGTGGATGTAATTGAAAACATAAAGACACAACCTCAACTCATCGCACTTTTGGAACAAAAAATCAAAATGTTAAAAGAGCGAGTTGGTAGAAACAGAGTTGCTGTAAGGAGCTCTGGTATAACAGAAGATTTAGCTACAGCAGCTTTTGCTGGTCAATTTGAAACTTATCTAAATGTTGAATTGGATTCTTCTAGTGTTATAAAGAATGTTTTGAAATGTATTGCTTCAGCTTTCGGTTGGAGAGTTATCGATTATAGGCAAGATTTACGTAAGAAAAAAATTCTAGATTTATCTGAGGTTCAGTTGTTAGATCAGGGTTTAATATCTGTTGTAATACAGACTATGGTTGATTCAGAAAAGTCTGGTGTTGCTTTCTCAATAGATCCTAATACTGGAAATCGGAATGTTGGTGTTATCCAAGGAGTTTACGGTTTAGGTGAAATGATTGTTCAAGGGAAAGAAAGTGCCTCTTGGACCGGTTTTGTTAAAGAACCATCCGTTAAAATTCTTGGAATAATCCCACCTAAAGATCCTCAAAAAGAAATGATGGTTTATGATAAAAATACAAAGTCAAACGTTGATATACCTGTTGGAGTTCGTGATCCCAGAGTTCTTACATTCGATGAAGCAACTCAAGTTGCGAAACATGTTACGACTATTGCAAATACATACAATAAACCAATGGATGTAGAGTATGCAATAGAAAAAGGTAAAGTTTTCATAACACAAGCAAGACCAGAAACCGTTCATGCAACCAGAACAGTTCTAACTTTATTCAAACTTAAGCAGAACCCAAAAGTTAAACCCATTTACAATGGAATGACTGGGAGGTTATTATGAGTCTAGAAAAAGTATCTGCATTAATCTGTGAAAGAGGTAATCGGACGTCTCATGCTGCTATTGTTTCTAGAGAGAGAGGAATTCCATGTGCTGTTGGTGTTGTAGGGGCTCTTAATTTAGATGATGGAATTCAAATCACTCTCGATTGTTCGGGTGGTCAAGCGAGGATATTTTCAGGTGAATTACCTTTTGAAGTTCAAGAAATTGAATTGAAAAAGATTCCTGAAACTATTACAAAGATATTAGTAAATATTGGTAGTCCTGATGAGGCACTACATGTCAGTCAACTTCCATCTCAGGGTAGTTCTCTTGTTCGGATTGAATTTGTTGTTTCTAGCGCAGAATTGCATCCTGTTTTTGCTCTAAAAGCTGATGAGCTTGGTTATGATCGATGGGCTGATGATATTAAGAAAAAGTATCCTTTAATCAAATCTTTGACTACTGAATATATTGAACGATTGAAGACTGGAGTAGCAATAATTGCTGGTGCTTTCAAACCCAGGAAAATTATTGTTCGCTTTTCTGATTTTAAAACAAATGAATACGCCTCTCTTCCTGGGGCTGTATATTACGATATAACTTGTGATTGTGGGAAAAGCATTTCCTTGAATCCCCAGAATAAATGTCCAATCTGTGGATCAAAATCAATAGAATCTCATAAAGTTGAATTAGAATTTCAAGAAAATAATCCTATGATTGGTTTCAGAGGTGCTTCAAGGTATATTGATCCTTATTTTAGTGAAGCATATGCACTTGAACTTGAGGCATTTACTGAAGTTCACAAGTTAGGTTTAACAAATGCAGTTCCGATGATTCCATTCATAAGGACAACTATTGAAGCAGAAAAAGTGACCGAACTTATTAAAAGTGCTTTTGATAAAAAGGACCTAAAGATTCCTGACATAATATTTATGGCTGAAGTTCCAAGTATCTGTATCATTCCAAAAATTTTCTCAAGATATTGTAATGGTTTTAGTATAGGAAGTAACGATCTTACTCAACTTACTCTTGGAATTGATCGTGATAGTGAAAAGATTGCATGGGAATTCGATGAATCTAATCCTGCTGTAATAAAATCTATAGAAATGCTCTGCGAAGGGGCACATTCTATGAATCCAGAACGGACTGTTGGAATTTGTGGTCAAGCGCCAAGTGATTTAGGAAAGGATTTCCTGAAGTTTTTGACAATGCATCTAGATTCTATTGGAGTAAATCCTGACAAAGTTGTTGAGACTTTACTATCAGTAAAAGAAATCGAAACAGAATTAATAGAAATTATTAAGAAAAACAACAAAGACGTAGCTAAAATTGGAAAAGAACTCGGAATAACAGAATCAAATTCAAAGTATTTAGTTAAAAAATTTGCTCCAGCTCTTTAATAAATATAATTTCGCTTGATCAGTTCTAAAGTGGGTTTAAAAAGCTTTGATTAGA
>JARRKF010000505.1:0-3000 GCA_037388405.1 Ignavibacteriaceae bacterium
TGATTCAAACCACGCAATAAGGTCCGTAAAATGAAAATGACTGATTCTGTGTGTATATATTTTTGATAATATCTGTTTTTCCCTGGGGAATAGACCAGTTTCATTTTTTAGAATGAATTTTTCATTTAAGAATTTTGCGTCTCTATAAAAAATAGCTTCAGCAATACTGGTATATATTATTACTTTGTAATCAGCATTTTTATAAATAGCATAATATAATTCTCGCATAGCCTATCTTATTTTTTCTTCTTCGGTTTTGTATCAGAACCCACTGTTGAATTCCATCTAAAAGTGACTATAATAAGTATAAGTGTACCAATTATAATTGCGATGGGAGCAAATACAACTCCACCCCAAAAATTTGAATAATTTATAGTTCCTGTCAAGATAGCAGAAATACCCATTGAAATTATTATGACTGAAAATACACCTAAAACTATTCTAGTATGCAGATCCTTGTTCTTTTTCATAAGGAATAAATGTTTTTATGTCTAACGGTTAAGCATAACGTGACTGAAGCGAGCACCTGTTAGTCATCCCAAATTGACTCACCTGGTTGTCTGCTGAACATCCGAAAGCCACATGCCCTTCAGTTCACGTTGATGCGGAAGTTAGGTGGAATTTAATTTTTTTCTTATAGTTGACAACGTTTCTAAAATCGACTTGTCTTCTTTAAGTTTCTCTATATTTGTCTTAAAATATTTTCTGCTCCAATCTAAAATTAATGGGCCACTTATTCGATCACCTGTAGAAGGATTTTTTTGAATGTATACCCTCAGTAGGCTCTGGCTTCGTGGAAAAATATGAAAATGAAGTCCTTTATTAAATTCTGCAAACTTAGCTATATAAATCATCTCAACTTCCAAAACTTCACGTAACACTTTTTCAACTTTCGAAATCAGGCTGGCAAGTAAATGAATGACATCTTCAGATAAATCTGATAAATATAAAACTTCAGTCTTTGCTGAAATTACTAAATAACCTGGAATTAAAACATCCGAACATTGTTTTACTAGAAAATGTTCACTCTCAAAGACAATTAAATTTTCCATCAATAGCTTTATTCACCATTTTATGTACCTAACGGAGGAGCTCACCCGGCCCAAACATCGACTACAACTTACCAATTTGATAAGTCTTATCAGTCCTCCAGTTTCCTTCTCTCGCTTAAAATTATTGAAATAACTTCTCAAAATCTCTTATTGTTACAAGTCCTATATATTTATCCGCTGCCCCATAATATAAATACCAAATTCCCTTGAAAAATATAATACCTTCTGCAAATGTTACGTTTTCCGCAAAACCTTTCTTCTCAAAATCTAGTTCCGGCTCAATAATTGGTTTCTTGCACCTTTCAATTACTTTTGTTGGATCTTCTTTTGAGAAGAGAACCCATCCTGTTTTGTGAATATGTTTTTTATCCCAACCATTGTAAATGAGCAAAATTCCATTTTTCATAACCATGGGGGTTGCACCAGGTTCTATTCCTTTTGAATCAAAATATCCCTTTCTGGGTACTATTACAGGTTCGCTAACAAGTTCTTCCCATCTGATTAAATTCTCAGAAAATGCTATTCCAATCGAAGTTTCCCAGGCTTTCTGTTCACCAAGAAAATACATAATATATTTTCCATTAATCTTTTCTGGAACAATGACCCCAGCATGTCGCCTGGGGTTCTGCCGTGATCGTTTCCAACATATGTCAAATAGTATATATTATTAATTTTGACAACTCTCGGATCCTCGCACCCAAAAGTTTCATAATCAAATTCTGGCTTTATAATTGGATTACGCTTATACCGTTCGAAATTTTTACCCTCCTTGCTGAATGCCAAAGCTAAAACACCAGTTCCAGTACTCCCACCTTCTGCCCTATATATCATATTTATTGTGCTACCATAAACAATAACAGTAGGATTGTAAACTGCTCTTGACTCAAACCCTGTTCCTTCTGGTCTCAAAATCGGATTAGGGTTTTTTGAAACTATTTCAAGCTCAGAATAAATGAGAGTTTCAAAATTTCCTTTATTTCCCTCTGCAGTTAAAATTCTTTTATCATAGCTTTGGCTTAAGCACAGCATTGTCAAGAAAATGATCAATATTGTAAGTATTAATTCTTTATTCCCCATAGAAACTCTTTTCAGAATTGATTTTGTTAAACCTCTTTCCTGATATTTACTCTATATGAATTGCACCAATTTACTCCACTCTAATCTCCAGGCAAACCTAACGATTAAGCATAACGTGACTGAAGTGTTTACCCGTCTAATATCCTAAATCTGCTAACCTGGCTTTCATCGAAACATCCCAAAGCCACATGCCCTTCAGTTCACGTTGATGCGGAAGTTAGGTGCTGTTTTTTTACCCTTTATCTTACCATTAAATCAAGAGATGTGTTTTGATATTACACACTAGATATCTTTTTACATAAAATATAATATTAATATCATTTACCCATTCCCTCTATAGCATCTCCATAACCGCGCACAATGAGATACATCATTACAATACCGCCAATTGTGCCTAAAAATATTGGAAGAGGAATTTGCCTTTCTTTTATTTCTAATTTTTTCATATTTATATATTTTATTTCAAATATTTTATTGGACTCCTGATTTTTAATTTTTAGACCTTCTTTTGTTTTTTCTTTTAATTTTCCAGATCTTTGACTACCATCATTAAAATATATGATAACTTCTTTGTTTAGAGACTTTCGAGTTACCTTGTGTTGTAAATTTTCTGAATCCCCTTCGATGATAATTAAGCGCGTAGTTGTGCAATTGGAAAATATAATTATTATCAGCAAACAATAATTTATATGAATCCTTAAATTTTTAAACTTCATAAGTTGGGAGGGATAATCTTTTTAAATATTCATATTTTAGACAATACGCTCAAATAATTAATATTTACGCCTAACGACGTTGCAATTAAAGTGCCGCCAAAAACTTAACAATGCTATAATTGTAAACTATTTTTTTGTTTTAAATCTATTTTGGT
>JARRKF010000506.1:0-3093 GCA_037388405.1 Ignavibacteriaceae bacterium
ACCTACAAAACTTTAATTTTTGATAGTTTTTCCACTTTTATAAACATTATATTGAAATAAAAGTTCCCGGGTAAAATTTTTATTTATTTTGTCTAAAAAGACGCTTGACAAATACTAGACAATATATTATGTTTGTCTAGAACATTTAGACAAATTATAAACAACCAAATATAGTCGAGGCTAAAATGAAAGACTTAAAAAATAATGAAGACACCATTTTTGTAAACAATATTAAGGAAGAAGACTTTACTACCGAAACTCTTCCACACGAAAACGCTTTATACAATTACGCACTCAAGATATCAGGTAATGCTGATGATGCTCAAGACCTTGTTCAGGAAACATACTACAAGGCTTATCGGCACTTCGATAAATTTCAAAGTGGGACAAACAGCAAAGCCTGGATGTTTATGATTTTAAAAAACACTTTTATAAATGATTACCGTAAATCAAAACGCGAACCTTACAAACTTGATTACGAACAAATACAAAACTTCTACGAGAATGTTAAATCAGATCGGGCACAAGAAAATAATCTTGATAGTGATTACTACAATAACCTTTTGGATGACGAGCTAACAGAAGCAATTGACCAGCTCCCTACAAAAATGAGAGAAGTATTTCTTCTATGTGACCTTGAAGGTTACAGCTACGAAGAAACAGCAGAATTAGTTCAGTGCCCACTTGGTACAGTACGTTCAAGACTTCACAGAGCAAGGCACATGCTTCAGGAAATTTTATTTGACTACGCAAAAGACAAAGGATTTTTAAATTAATTCAATAACTAAAAACTAGAACTAGGAGAAAAAAATGAAAACCCTCAAATTTCTTTTACTTACAATTCTATTAACCGGAATGAACTCTTTACTTGCTCAAACTGCAAGACTGCAGGTAATTCACAATGCTGCAGATCCTGGTGCAGCTTCAGTAGATATCTATCTAAACGGAGCTTTGCTTCTGGATAATTTCGAATTCAGGGAAGCAACTCCTTATATAGATGCACCTGCTAATACTCCTATTGATATAGGTGTTGCTGGTCCCAACAGTACCTCTGCAGCTGATACATTAAAGAATTTTAATGTGACTCTTACAGAGAATGAAACTTACGTTGCAATTGCAAACGGAGTTTTAGATCCAAATTCCTTCGCTTCAAACCCTGATGGCAGAAGCACCGCCTTCACTTTGTTCATTAAAGATATGGCTCGTGAATCAGGAACCAGTTCGGATGTAGATTTCTTTGTTTTACATGGTTCAACTGATGCCCCGACAGTAGATGTTCTGGTAAGAAATGTTGCACCACTAGTAATAGTAGATGATGCTGCTTATGGCGACATTACAGATTATATTACTGTTCCTGCGTACTCATCATATATTTTAGATGTTACTCCTGGTGATGATAACTCAACTATAGTTGCTTCTTTCGAAGCTGACTTAGGTGGAAGAATGGTGAAGCTTTTGGAATTTTTGCAGCATTACCAAATGGAACTGTAGTTGAATTTCCTTCAGTACAATTAGCCAAATTACAGGTTATTCATAACGCAGCAGATATATTGGCAGATCCGGTAGATATTTATGTAAATGGAAGTATGTTTTTAGACGATTTCGCGTTTAGAGCCGCAACCCAATTTAATTATGCTCCTGCCGGTGTGGAATTAAATATTGGTGTTGCTCCTGGTAACAGCGGTTCTGTTAATGATACGTTAAAGAACTTTGCAGTTACTCTGGAAAACGGTGGGACTTATGTAGCAATTGCTAATGGTGTTCTCGATCCTAATTCTTATGCTGCAAATCCAGATGGAAGAAGCACTGCTATTACATTGTTTGTAAAAGAAATGGCTCGTGAAACGGGAACTGGTAGTGATGTTGACTTCTTTGTATTACACGGTGCAACAGATGCCCCAACTGTTGATGTTATAGCCAGAGATGTAGCAACTTTAGTTGACGATGCAGCTTATGGAGATGTAACAGGATACATTTCTGTCCCGCCTGCAAACTATACACTTGATTTAACACTTGCTGATGGGGTTACTTTAGTTCAGTCTTACGTTGCTGATTTAAGAACACTCGGTGGAGGAAGTGCTGTTGTATTTGCTTCAGGATTCCTGGATCCTTCTTCTAATCAAAATGGAGAAGCTTTCGGTATTTTCTATGCACTTGCTGATGGAACGGTTGGTCAATTTCCTGAAGGCGTTGCAAGTGTTGAAAATATTTCCGGTGTAACTCCGACTAATTATACTCTCGCACAGAATTATCCGAATCCTTTCAACCCGAGTACAACTATTAATTTTACTATTCCGAATAGTGAATTCGTAACATTGAAAGTTTATAACATACTCGGTAGTGAAGTTGCTACTTTGGTAAATGAAAATCTCTCTGCCGGTGCTTACAGATTTAATTTTGATGCTCAAGGTTTGGCTTCTGGTGTATACCTCTATGAGCTAAATGCCGGCAATTTCAGAGAAATAAAGAAAATGAATCTACTTAAATAACATTAATTGTGTAATGAGGATAACTGCCTGTAGAAAAAGTTCTGATGTTCAAATGTTAATCAAGACACGTAATTTATTTAAAGACATTTTTGAATCAATTAAACAGGTAGTTTCCTCATTTAATATAAAATTAACTGAAACTAAATATTAAAAATATTATCTTATAGTAAGCTCATCGGTCATAAAATTATAAAATGAAAAAAGCAGTTATCATAGGTTCGGGTTTAGGTGGTTTGTCAACCGCTCTAAGACTTTCTCATAGAGGTTACAATGTAACCATCCTCGAGAAGCATTCAACTCCGGGCGGGAGATTGAATGTAATCGAGCAGGATGGATTTCGTTTTGATATGGGTCCTTCTTTTATGAGTATGACTTATGAGCTTGATGAATTATTTCAAAGTGTAAATATGAAAGTCCCGATTGAGCTTGAAGAGCTCGATCCACTTTACAAGGTATTTTTTGAAGGACAGGAAAAGCCGCGACTTATCTTCAAAGATTTAAAGAAGCTCGCTGAAGAGTTTAAGGACATCGAACCCAACCTTGAAGAGAATGCAAAAAAATATCTTGAACGTGCCGGACAATTCTTCCACGATACAGTCGATAA
>JARRKF010000507.1:0-2839 GCA_037388405.1 Ignavibacteriaceae bacterium
ATCGAGTACTCTATTGTTGTTGATGGATTGAAAGGATTTGGATAGTTCTGCGATAAAGAATATTCTATTGGTTGAGAACTAATTTCTACGTTTACTATTTCTGATTCTGTTTGGGTCCCGTCATAATCTATCTGAACTAATTCGTATGAATAGCTGCCCGCTTTTAGATCTTTATCAGTGAAAGAATAATTGATCGGCTCTGTACTTGTTCCATGTCCTTCAACAAAACCTAATTGACTCCAATTATTTTCATTCTGAATTGAGCGAAGAACTTTAAATCCGGAATTGTTTTTCTCTGTTGATGTTTGCCAGTTTAATAAAACATTACTTCTATTTACATCAGCAGTAAACGACGATAGTTCAACTGGTGTGGAATTATCCATTGCAACAACAGTCCCAAGATGACCGACTGCCCAGCCTTTATTATTGTTGGCAAAAAACACACTAAATAGTCCATCAAATACAGGAGTATTCTGCAACAACCAGCTTTCTCCGCCATCAGTTGAATGATAAATAACTCCGTTGTTACTACCGTTTTCAACGCCAACTAACCAACCATTTAGCTCATCAGGAAAATAGATACCACCAAAAGATGAATTCCCACCAGATAAAACCGGACCCCAGTTGTTTCCACCATCAGTAGTTTTGTAAACTGAAGACCCTGCAGCAAAACCTACCATTTCGCTGACAAAGAAAATATCTTTGTAATCACCTCCAGCAATAGATCCTTCACTCCAATTGAGACCAGCATCAGTTGTTCGCATAAGCACTCCGGATTCACCTGTAGCAAAACCCTTATTCGCATTAATAAAACAAATGCTTTTTAAAACCGATTTGTTTGATTGAGAATATTGCAAAGCTCAGGAGTTTCCCCCATTTGTTGTATGCAGTATAACTCTATGTTTTATATAAGAAGGAAATGATCCGTAATCACCACCGGCTGCCCAACCTTCGTTTGAATTAATAAAGTAGACGCTGTATATATCCGATGTAGTAGGACTTGGTTGAATTTCCCAGGTTTGCCCACCGTCTGAGGTATGAACTAACTTTCCATAATATCCCGTAGCCCATCCGTGCTGGGAATCTGTAAAGAACACACTATAATATGCATTAGTTGGAGGACAGGTTTGCGGATTCCATGTTTGTCCTCCATCTGTAGTGTGAAGAATTGTTCCTGTCCATCCGCAAATCCATCCGTTATTCTCATCCACAAAGTAAACTCCTGTTAGCTCTCTGTTTACTCCCGAGTTTTGAGCATACCAGTTTGATTGTGCAAATAATGACAACGAGAAAAAAGCAAATAGTAAAATTGTGATTGATGCAGTTTTCATTTTTTAACTCCTTTTTGTTATTTAAAGATGATTCATAAAATGTTATTAGATGTCTAATTCCTTACCTAAAATGGTACTAATTGCTTTTATTGCAAATTTCAAGAAGAGAAATACAATTTTTTTACTTTTTCAGAATAAAAATTAATGTTAAGTTTTGTCCCAATGTTTTAGAACATTCATTAAAATGTATTTAATAATAAATTGAATAAACGAATACTTATAAACCCGATTCATTCTAGATAAACCAGACAAAAATCTATTTCATAAAAAAATAAGGGAACAAATGATACAACACAGATTCTTACAAAAGCTTTTTACTGTCTTAACTATTCTTGCAATAGTAGCTTTTATCGGTTGTGAAAAGAAAACCGAGCAGAAACAAGATGAAGTTAAGAAGGAAACTACTATGCCCGATACTTCTTCATCCGTTAGTGAACCCAACAACGGGGAACCAATGGCTCAACAGCCTGTTGTTATTCCAGATTTAAAAGGAAAATGGACTGGTACCTTTGATAAAAGATCCACTACATTTACAATTACGGAACAAACTGACAGTAGCTTTTCCGGCAAAATCACAATCAATTACAGACAGGTGATTAACCAGGATGTTAAAGGTTCTTTCAGTCCGTCAACTGGAAAGATGACAATGACCGATCAATTGCATAGTCGTTACCAGGGAAAATACAACGGCAAGTTATCAAATGATTTTACCAACTTTGCAGGAACCTTCATAATGAAGTTAGATGGTTCAAAATTTTCTTTCAACTTGAATAAAAAATAAAGGAAGACAAAAATGAAAAAACTAATTCTCTTATTAATAATCCCAGTTTTAGGATTTATAATATCATCTTGTAATTCAGAGGACAATCCGACTACACCGGTCGAAACAAAAGGAAGCGTATACATTTCATCTAATCCTGCTGGTGCTCAAATCTGGATAGATGGAATAAACACTTCACAAGTAACTCCGGATACTGTTACTGATGTTACCGAAGGAAGCCGCAACATCACACTTAAGCTTACTGATTATAAAGACACCACTTTTACATTAAGCGTAACTGCCGGACAAATGAGTATAGTTGGTCCCATTACTCTTGTTTCAGATATTTACACTGTTTTTTATGGTGGTCAACCAATTAGAATTTATGAAACCGTAGGAACTGATACGACACAGCCAAGCGGTTTGGACCTTTCAAGTGGGATGCGCTACGGTGTATCTTCATCCCAAAAAGGATTGGTTGATATATATTATTCAAGCAACGGATTTCTTGTTCAGAGTGCAAATTTATATCCCGGACTAATAAGGGAAACAGATTTTTACGTAGGTACAAGTTCAGATATATATGATGGAATTGATTCTCCTTTAAGCAATACAGGTGCTTGGACAAATAATATTAGCGATACAGAAACAAACTATGTATTTCTCTATGATCATGATGGTCATTATTCAAAACTAAGAATAACCGGTCGAGGTGGTGGTGTCCCCGGAGTACCTGCATGGGTCGAAG
>JARRKF010000508.1:0-838 GCA_037388405.1 Ignavibacteriaceae bacterium
TAATACTTTACTCATCCAATCAAGAATTAAAGACAAAATCAAATAATCAAGTTGCTTACAATAATTAACTAAAATTAACCAGTATTTCTTACTCCGGCAGCAATTCCGTTTACTGTTGACCGGAGTAAGAATAATAATTCGTTCCGCCTTTCTTCCGAAATATCTTCACTCCTAAATTCCTTAATAAATTTTATTTGAATTAAACTAATAGGATCGATATAAGGATTTCTTAAAAGCAGAGATCTTTGAAGCGATTTGTCTCCGTCTAGAAGATTTTTTTCGCCTGTTATCTTAAGTACTGAGTTCGTGGAAATATCATATTCGGCACTAATCTTATTATACAATTCTTTTATACCGGATTTATTTTCGCATAACGATAAATATTCCTTCCCGATTATCATATCGGTTTTAAGCAGAACCATTTCAATATTTTTAACCAGAACATTAAAAAATTCCCACTCGTTATACATCTGTATAATCGTATCCCATGTAGTAATTCCGTCATTTATAATTTTAGTAATAGATGAACCAAAACCAAACCAGCCAGAAATTGTTTGCCTGTTTTGAGTCCAAGAAAAAACCCATGGTATAGCTCTTAAAGCTCTAATGTCATTTGTCTTTTTTCTTGAAGAAGGCCTGGAACCGATTTCAATATGTTCAATGATATCAATCGGAGTAGCGGTTCTAAAATATTCAAGAAAATTTGGATGGCTAATTAATTCTCTATAATTCGAGAAGGCTTCGGCAGAAATATGTTCGAAGATATTATTATAATCATCAAACATATCTTTTGGTTTCTTAAATTTTGAGTGAGCTGTTTTAAGTATGACCGCAGAAG
>JARRKF010000508.1:937-2553 GCA_037388405.1 Ignavibacteriaceae bacterium
TAAACTTCTATGAGCTCTCTCCGGAACAAGGTATTTGGAAGAAATCATTTCACCCTGTTCAGTAATTTTGATTTTCCCGTCAATTGTGCCTACAGGCTGAGCCATTATAGATTGATTTAGCGGGCCGCCGCCTCTGGAGATACTTCCTCCCCGGCCGTGGAACAAAATCAGATCAATCTTATTTTGGTCGCATAAATATTTTAATCCTTTTTGTGCTTTATAAAGTTCGTAATTTGAGGTAACAATTCCGCCGTCTTTATTACTATCGGAATAACCGAGCATAATTTTCTGATTTTTTTGTCTTAACTTTAGATGTCCAGAATATGCAGGATTATCAAATAATGTCTGCATAATTTTATCGCATCTGCGCAGATCATCAATTGTTTCGAATAGCGGAAGGATATCAAAATTAGAAAAAACTACATTACCCTGGTTTACGCGAATAAGGCCTGCTTCTTTACCAAGCAATAATGCAGTTAAAACATCACTTACCGAAGAGCAATTGCTAATTATATAATCGTTAGATGCAGTTAAAGAAATATTCTCTTTTGCCCAGTTAATAATCGCAAGTTCTTCAATTACCTGTTTTGTACCGTCACTTAAATCGCTAAACGAATTTTTAAGAGGACGGGAGTTCAAAATTTCTTTAGTTAAAATATCAACTTTTTCATCTTCATTTAAGTCTTCATAATTTGCATATACTTCGGAGAACTTAAAAATATCGATCAAAGCATCCCTAAGTTTGGAAGAGTTCTGTCTTATATCCAGAGAAATAAAATTAAATCCATAAGTTTTGGCTTTATAAATCATCGGTAAAACTTTGCTCTCGGCAATAATAGTTCCCTTATTTTGCAATAGGCTACGGTAAAGCATGTTTAAATCATCAAGAAATTCATCCGGTGAATTATATTTATGTCCTTTATTATCAATTGTTCTGCGTAATTTAAAAGATATTAAGTAAAGCTTAGACCTATATATTTCCGAAGGATCTCGAAGAATCCCGTCGGTTTCGCTTATTCCGAATAATTTTATTTGATCATCCACAGATTTTGTTAGTTCCTCCGAAGCCGGAACGATGTTAAGCGAAGAGCTTAAAGCTGTGTAGAGAGAGTCAATATCACGCAAATATAGATTAAGAATTTGTCTTTTACTGTTCTCAAGTGTGTCTTTAGAAATATCAATCGTAACATAAGGATGCCCGTCCCGGTCGCCTCCCATCCATGAACCGAATTTCATAATTGCGGGAGACGGAGTTTTGATGTTAAAAATATTTTTTAAACTATTATTAAATGATAAATAAAATTCCGGTATCAAATCGTAAAGCACATCTTTAAAGAAAAACATTCCGCGCTGAATTTCATCTTTAACAGTAACGCGGTGGAAGCGTATCTCATTCGACTGCCATAATAAAGTTATTTCCGTCTGCAGCTGTTTTTTTATATCAGTATCTTCATTAAAAGTTGTATTAGTAATTTCTTTTTTTAATAAAAGCTGGCTAATGTTTAAAATCTTTCTTAAGATTGTTTGTCTCGTTGCTTCGGTAGGATGAGCCGTAAATACAGGAATAACTTCAAGCGAATTTAAAACTTTTTGTAATTCTTCTGCGGAAAGATTTT
>JARRKF010000509.1:0-2581 GCA_037388405.1 Ignavibacteriaceae bacterium
GAATTCAGAAAGATGCACCAGTTTATAGTTTTTTCTGCAAATACACCAATACAATATGCTTATACTGAATTCCTGAAGAAAGAAGAAAAATATTTGTCTCTTGGAAATTTCTATCAGCATAAAAGAGATGTTTTTGCAAATGCAATTAAAGATTCAAAATTCAAGCTTAAAAATTGCAGCGGGACATACTTTCAGTTGTTGGATTATTCCCGAATTTCAAATGATGACGATATGAAATTTTCAGAATACCTGACCAAAGAAATTGGTGTAGCTGTAATTCCGCTTTCACCTTTTTATGAAAAGAGAGAAAGTAAATCCCTAATAAGAATTTGTTTTGCTAAAACAGATGATGTACTAAAAGAAGCAGCACTTAAACTGCAAAATTTATAAAAAGCAGAATGAATAGAATTGATCAACTAAAACTTAGAAAAAAAGCTGCCTACATTTCACTTACAGTGGGAATAGGCATGTTCGTTTTAAAAATGACGGCGTATTTTATTACTGGTTCAGTTGCAATTTTCTCTGACGCTGCTGAATCAGTAGTCCATATAGCTGCTACCGGAATGGCTTTGTTCAGCATAATTCTAAGTTCAAAACCAGCAGATGAATCTCATCTTTATGGTCACGGAAATATAGAATATTTTTCTGCCGGAGTTGAGGGACTCTTAATTGTTATTGCCGCAGGATACATAATTTACGAGGCAATCTTAAGTTTAATTAAAGGTCCTGAACTAGAATCTCTCAGTATTGGTGTAGTTGCAATTGCCGCTGCAGGATTTATAAATCTTGGACTTGGGTATTATTTAATTCACACCGGGAAGAAAACAAATTCTATCACTCTTACTGCTGATGGCAAACATGTTCTTACTGATGAGATTACAATCATCGGAGTCCTTATAGGAATTGTATTAGTACTATTTACAAATTTTGATCTTCTTGATCCAATCCTTGCAATAATCGTCGCAATAAATATTGTTTTTACCGGATATAAATTAATCAGGGAATCTGTTGGTGGTCAGGTGAAAGAATGTTTATCGACTTTCATCTGATTCTACCCTACTATTTTACTATTGAACAATCACATAATGAAGAAAAAAGAATTGATGAAGAACTAGAAAAAGATTTTCCCAACTCTCAGATAAAAATTCATTTTGATTATTGTAATTACAGTCTTTGTAAATATTGTGGTTACTCGACTTGCAATGTTAGAAAAGAAGAGAAGAGAATAAGTTTTAATTGGAATGTTGAAAAACTATCTGGTGAGGCAGTATATAAAAATTTAAAATAATAAATGGTTTTTGAATCAACATATTTTTTAACACGAACATTTTTAATTTAATAAAATACTACTTTTTTCAAGTCAGGCGTCTCTATTTGAATGATGATTTTCAAATATTCCTTTAGCAATCTTCATCGCTCGTTTAATAGCTTGATCCATATCATAATATCGATATTCACCCAACCTACCGCAAATAATCACATCTTTAAACTCACTTGCCAAGCTCCGATATTTTTTATAAAGATTAAAGTTTATGATATCAGGAAATGGATATTCAAAATTATTTGGATTAATTGGACTAAATGGATACTCCTTTGTAATTACAGTTCCTTTAATTGCAGCTAATTCATTGATTGACATCAAATGTTTCCATTCTGTTGTTCTGATGAATGAACCATCTTCAAGACTAGGATTATTTATTTGAGGATATTCTTGAAAAAAGGAAGTTTTGGGAAGATAAATTGTCTCCCTAATCTGGCCTCTGTATCGAAGCCTACCAAATTTATATCTAAAGTATTCATCAATCGGACCTGTGTAAATCAATTTCTTTTTGTAATGAATTTTGGGTGAATTGGAGTCATATTTATAATTAAGGCGTTTTGGAATATCTTTTAATAAATTTTCAATAAGATATTTGTAACCCCTTTTAGGTAAGCCCTGATGTTTGTGCTTTGGAGTTAAACGATTCTCGTAGTTTTTTCTTATCTGAAATCTTCTTGCAAGATTTGTATGTAGTAATTTTGGATTTACTCCCCACTGCTTTTGTGTATATCCTTTAATGAATTTAATATAAAGGTTTACTGGCATTTTAGATAAACAAGTTTCCTCAAAATTACTTGCTGTTCCTTTAAAGTGCGGAATAAAATCTTCTGATTTTAATCGCTTAATGTATGAAAGATTAATTGGCCAGTCTTCAATTTTATTATCAACTAATGACTTAATGCGTGCTTCATAATTATAAAATTCTGAAAACCGATTTACAAAATTCCAAATTTCATCTGATTTTGATCTAAAATAATGGGGACCATAAGCATGAACCCGGACACCAGAAGGGTGATCGTAATCATATACATTTCCTCCAAAATGATTACGACTCTCCAAAATTAATACTTCACGACCATAATCATTGAGCATACGTGCAATAACAGCACCAGTTAATCCGGAACCAATTATAAGATAGTCAACGGTCTCCATTTCTCTTAACAACTATTGGGGATTTAGTACGCACCTTGTCGGCGTATTACAGCAAATATAGTTAAAAACAATATTGATAAGTCAAAGATTAAATTGGCTTTCTTAATG
>JARRKF010000510.1:0-3099 GCA_037388405.1 Ignavibacteriaceae bacterium
CAATTAAACCCACATTCTTTAGCGGTGCAAACAACGCAGATCTTGCACCGATTACTACGTTCGATTTTCCCCTAAAGATTCTATGCCACGAATCATATCTTTCTCCCGGAGACATTCGGCTGTGTAGAACCGTTACATCGTCTCCAAATACATTAAAAAAACGAGAAGTGATTTGATGAGTCAGTGAAATTTCCGGAACAAGAATGAGAGCTGTCTTCTTTTTTTCAATAACTTTTTTGGTCAGTTCGATATAGACCTGCGTCTTACCACTACCTGTTACTCCGTGCAGCAAAAAAGTTTTGAATTTACTTACATCGATTTCTTTAGAAACTTCATCTATCACTTTTTCCTGCTGAGGTGAAAGAGTAAATTTAGTTTGTTCTTCTTTGTAGTGCTCAACATATTTCCGATCAATTTCTTGTTCATAAATTTTAACAATTCCTTTTGCAGAGAGTGAATCAAGTGAAGATTTTGATGAAGATGTTTTATGAAGCAGTTCAGCAACCGGCAGCCCTTTTCCTTTAGCGCCAACCAACTCAAGCAATAGCTTAACCTGCTTTGGTGACCTTCTTTCAATTTCCGGAAATATTGAATATACCTGTGCGACCGTTTTATTTAACTTAACATAGTTTACAGTCTTCGCTTTGACTTTCGCTGACTGTATTAAATCAAGCAGAGTTATTACACCTTGCTGTTGAAGTGTTCTGAGAGTTGAATAAATATTATTTTTCTTAACTATTTTTTGAAGCTGCTGAAGATTAATCTCCTTCTTTTCAGAAAGAACTATTCAACTTCGGAACCGTACGGAACAGCAAGTTTTAATGCTTCGCCAAAAGAACATAAATAATATTCAGCAAGCCATGAATAGAATTTTAATTCTTCGTTATCAACAATTGGCTGCTCATCAAGAATATCGGTAATTGGTTTTATTTCTTCTTTAAGTGAAACCTTTTTGAGTTTATTGATTATAAATCCGGTAAGTGTTCGTTTGCCAAAAGGAGCAACGGCTCTGACACCAATCTTTGCCTGTTTCTCAAGTTCTTTCGGAACGAGGTATGTGAATGATTTTCGGAAAGGTAAAGGAAAAACTACTTCTACATACATTTAGATTTATTCTTGTTTCTCTTTATCAAAATATTGAACTAACTCAACAAGGTTTGAGTTTTCAGTATCTGTGCTGAACATTTCAAACTTTAATGTTTTAACCGACTTATCCCACATTATTCTCTTATAATCTTTTGATACAACAACTTCTCCATTAGTTGAGATAATGCTGTCGGTCGGATTCAAAGTTACAAAGTAAAAGGGATCCTGGTAGACAAAATTCTCAACACTTGAAATATCATTAAATGAATATTCAACAGAACCATTTAGTTTTCCATTTTCCACATAAAGATTTCTAGATAAAATATTTCTGCCTTGATCTTTTAATTGATCTACGAAATCCTTACCCTTTAACATATCCTGAAAAAGTTGTTGTTTATCTTTTTCAAGCTCCGATGCATCCAAAGCATCAGAACGGATATCCTTCACATACATAGAAACAGTCCCTGTATTTATATCAGTAAGATTAACTTCATAAGAAACGGAATTGAATACTAAACATCCCTGTAATAAAATTAAGAAGAGAAACAAGAATAAGATTTTTTTAATAATTATCATGAAACGGCCCTACTATTGAATTAAAGTTATACTGTAAAGCTAAATTTGTAATCGCTAAAAAGAAAGAGATATCAAATTAAACTTATACTAAAGAAAGCAAGAAATTTTGAATTTACTTAATTATCTTAGTGAAAGAATTAAAAAACATTTTAACAATGGTTCAAGGCACCCTAAAACACCTACGTAATGCACTCATTGCCCTGCTAATAATTATTTGTTTCGGTACTTCCGGATATATGCTTATAGAACAATGGAATTTTGCCGACTCATTATATATGGTGATTATCACAATTACTACTACCGGTTACGGCGAAGTTCATCCATTAAGCACAACGGGTGAGATATTCACTTTAATATTGGTAATTGTCAGCTTTGCAACCGTAATTTACATTGGCGGTATCGGAGTACAAATTTTAATTGAAAGTAATATTTTCAAGAGGCGCAGAATGCAACATAAAATTGATAAACTGGAAAATCATTATATTGTTTGCGGATATGGAAGAATGGGAACTCACATCTGTGAAGAACTTGCTCATTCAGAAGTTCCGTTTGTGGTGATTGAAAATAATCCTGCAAATCATAAAAAACTTGATGACTTTAGAAAGAGTTGGAGTTAAAAAAGCAAAAGGACTTGTTGCGGTTTTATCTAATGATGCTGAGAATGTTTTTACAACTCTTACTGCAAAATTTCTCAATCCAAAAATATTTGTAGTTGCAAGAGCCGTAGAAGATGAAACCGAACCAAAATTATTAAGAGCCGGTGCTGACAGAGTTGTTAAACCTTACGAATTAGGCGGGGTAAGAATGGCTTCACTGCTGCTTCGTCCTGGTGTAGCGGATTTTATTGAAATTGTTGCAGCAAACCGCAATTTAGATCTTCAAATTGAAGAGATTGTTGTAAAGAAAGGTTCTAGGATGCATAAAAAAACTCTAGCTGAACTTCCCATTCGTACAGAATTCAACACGATTATTGTTTCTATTCAGAATGATGAAAAAGGAATTTTTGTTTATAATCCAACTGGAAGTACTATTGTTGATGAGGGGAATAAATTAATTGCTATTGGTGAAAGAGGTAATTTGGAAAAGCTGAAAGATTTTTAATCTCAAATAACTCCGGGCTCTAATAATTTTAGTTGATTAGTTTCTGTATTCAACTCTGATTTTATTCCAAATGGTAAAGTAAATTTGTCAACCACATGTCCGAAAGATAAACCATAAACAACGGGAATCCCCAAATTTCCAAATCTGTCTTTCAGAACTTCCATAAGATTAAAAGAATTTTTAAATGACGGATTTGTCTCATCCGACTCACACATTTTAAATATACCGAGAGCAACTCCTGCCGCATTTTTAAATTTTCCTGCTTGAAGCATTTGGGTCAACATTCTATCTATTCGATAAGGTTCTTCAAGAAATTCTTCGAGAAAAATTATTTTG
>JARRKF010000511.1:0-4055 GCA_037388405.1 Ignavibacteriaceae bacterium
TTTGGAATCGTTCAGGAAAATCCGGAAACTTTCTGGATAAGTACGAACAAAGGAATAAGCAGATTTATGCCTGATAAAAATTCCTTCGTTAATTTTGATGAAGAAGATGGACTACAAGGAGATGTTTTTAATCCGTCGGTTTATTTCAAATCTGATAATGGAAACATTTACTTCGGTGGATTGAATGGACTGACTTACTTTGCACCAAATGAATTGAAATTTAGCAGCTTCAATCCTCCAATCGTAATCACATCAATTAAAATTAAAAATGCAGATGGAGATTTATTAAATGTAAATCCTCATTCTGCAGAACTTAACCTGGAATCAAATCAGAATACGATCACAATAGAATTTGCATCTTTAGACTTTACTAATCCGGATAAGAACAAATACAAGTATAAACTATCCGGCTTAAGTGATGAATGGATTTCTTTGGGATCACAGAATTCAATTACTTTTTCAAAGCTGGAACATGGTGACTATTCATTTCAGTTGATGGGAACAAACAGCGACGGTATTTGGAGCAACAAGACTGCATCTTTCAGCTTTGCAATTCCACCACACTTTTGGCAAACCTGGTGGTTTATTCCTTCAATTGTAGTTGGATTAATTTTAATTACTCTACTCACTATTTTCATTTTGCTTAGAATAAAAGTTAAAAGAGCAGTGGAGATTATGCGGATAAGGGAAGAAGAGAGTGAACGTGTTAGAAAGAAAACAGCTATCGATTTTCACGATGAACTTGGACACAGATTAACACGAATTTCACTTTTAACAGAAATAATAAAAAGAAAAATTGGTTTTTCATTTTCGGATCTGCGCCCGCTTCTCGATCAGATATCAGAAAATTCTGCTAAACTTTACGACGGAACAAAGGACTTCATTTGGGCAATCGATCCACAGAAAGACTCATTATATGAACTCGTAGTAAGGCTTAAAGATTTTGGAGATGAAATCTTCGGCTCAACTGAAATTAACTTTAACGTTGAAGGTATTTCAGATGAACTTCAGAAAGCTTCACTTGATATGGATTTAAAGAGACATTTGATGCTGATATTCAAGGAAGGAATGAACAACTCTTTAAAACACTCTCATGGAACAAAGGTAACTTTATCATCTAATTTGAAAGACGATGAATTTGAATTAGTTCTTGAAGATGATGGTAAAGGATTTAAACCGACAGGAATTTTTAAAGGCAATGGTTTAAAAAATATGAAACAGAGAGCTGCCAATCTGAATGCAGATATTCAAATTGACAGCCAGCCCGGAGAAGGCACAAAACTTTCATTCAAAGGAAAATTTCCTATTAAATCAGTAAATTTTAATTAACACTATTTATTCTCTCGCTGGTGTTAAGAAAAATTTATTGATTTAGACTATGCTTAACAAAAATATTACACGGGTGGTAATTGTTGAAGACGATGAAGTCATCAGGAATGGCTTTGTTACTCTTATTAACAGCAGCGATAAATTTCTGTGCATTGCTTCTTATGATACCTGCGAAGAAGCAATTAAAAATCTAACATCAGATTCTCCTCAAATTATATTAATGGATATCGGATTGCCCGGTATCTGGGTTACCTCACAAAAAACATTGAGCCGGCAAAATTAATTGAATCACTTGATGAAGTTACAAAAGGTGGTGCTCCGATGAGCACTAATATTGCAAAGATGGTAATCCGTTCATTTCAAAAAAGTACTGACAGCCCTTTAACTCCAAGAGAAACCGAAGTTCTTCAAAAGCTTGCACGTGGAAAAAGTTATACAATGATAGGGCATGATCTTTTTATTAATAAAGAAACAGTACGGACTCACATCAAGAATATTTATCAAAAGCTAAACGTAAACTCAAAATCTGAAGCTATCGACAGAGCAACAAAAGACAGACTAATCTGAATTGAAATCCTTCAATTCAAAATTATAAATTCTTCATTCATAAAAATCCCCCATTCTGTAGTATGGAAAACCTCCTCCATATTTCTTTAATTGAGTATAAATTAAATCACAATTAAAGAAAGGAGCAACAATGAGAAGTATTCAATTTTTACAGGGTTTCACAGATCTGGATCTTTACACTACAAAAAGTTTTCTTTTCAGAAATATTGGAAATGGAAATTTTGAACAGGTAACAGATTTCCATCAATTAAGTGCCGGTCAGCTGGGTAATGGGACTAGCTGGGCAGACTTTGATAACGACGGCGATGTTGATTTGTTTCTGTCGGGTCGTCCTTCCTTGGTTTACAAGAATGACGGGAACGGAAATCTTGAAGCTATTACTGAAAGTCCGATAGGAATTGAAGATGATAACCGAGGTTGGACGGGAGCCTGGGCTGATTATGATAACGATGGTTTTGTTGATCTCTTAATTGTTCATCCCAACGGTTTCCTAGGTTCTCCTGGAATCCCATGCAGATTTTTCAGAAATAATGGAGATGGCAGATTCACAAAAATTGATAGTTTCGATTTTACTACAAATCTAGAACCCTACACAGTTGGTACCTGGTCAGATTATGATCTTGACGGTGACATAGATTTATTTATAGGTAGTGGACCTGTTAACCATTCAGCAAGAGATTTTCTTTATAAAAATACTTTAATGCAGTCCGGAACACCTGACTTGATAAGAATAAATACAGATCCTATTGGAACAGATATGCAAAACGGTCAAACTTGGAATTGGATTGATTACGATAACGACGGAGATCTTGATGCAATGTTAACGAATTATGGAGTAGTACCCAACCGCTTTTATCAGAATAATAATGGGTCATATCAAAGTTTAACAAATAGCCTTACCGTTACTGGTACCTATCTAGGCAATAGCTGGGAAGATATCGATAACGATGGTGATTTAGATGTGATTTTAACATCTGAAGGATCAGCACAGGTTTTCATCAATGACGGCAATGGAAATTTTACACTCGAAAGTACATATAGCGGAGCTGCAAGAAGCAGCAGTCTGGCAGATTATGATAATGATGGGGACATTGATATGTTCGTTTCCGGAACTGGTAATGTAAGGGGACTATATAAAAACGTTTCATCGAATGGAAATAATTGGGTTATGTTTGATCTTAAAGGAACAATCTCAAATGAATCTGCAATAGGAGCAAAAGTAAGATTAAAAGCAAATATAAATGGAAATGATGTTTGGCAGTTTCGTGAAGTATCAGCCCAGAATAATTTTAATGGTATGAATAGCTTACGTGTTCATTTCGGATTGGGTAATGCATCAGTTATCGACTCAGTGATAATTGATTATCCATCAGGACAAACAAAAATACTTACAGGGTCAACTAACTGTTCAGTTTTCAGATCTATCTTTGGCTGATCCTTCAAATGCAATAAACTCGTGGCAATGGGATTTTAATAATGATGGTACAATCGATGCAACTGATCAAAATCCTTCTTACACTTATTCGCAATTAGGTAATTACTCAGTGAAGTTAATCGTTTTTACAGGAAGTTTCACCGATACTCTAATCAGGACTGATTATATTTCCGTTAATCCGGTTACGGGGGTTGAAGACGAAGTCAATCATTCACCTGAAGAATTTCAATTATTTCAGAACTACCCGAATCCGTTTAATCCGACCACTACAATCAAATATTATGTCCCGGAAGAATCATTTGTCAATCTTAAAGTATATAATGTTTTAGGTACTGAAGTAGCTGAACTAGTCAATGAGAAAAAAACACCCGGATTGTACGAACTAAATTTTGGTGGTGAAAATATACCCTCAGGAGTTTATGTTTATCGAGTAAAGGCAGGAAGTTTTACAGCCTCTAAGAAAATGTTGTTGCTTAAATAACCCATTTAATATAGCCTCGCTGCTAAAAAAGAAAGCTGGTATTGTGCCACCCGTGATATCGGTTTTCTGCAGACGGGGCTTTTTTATTAATCTAAATTGGAGGAATTTGTTAAGGTATAATCATTAATTTTAAAGGGCGTGAGATATCACGCCCTTGCTATCTTCTTACTTCTGAATTATAACTACTTTAAAAGAATCATCTTCTTTGTCTCAACAAAACCTTGTCCTGAGCTTGCCGAAGGA
>JARRKF010000512.1:0-2692 GCA_037388405.1 Ignavibacteriaceae bacterium
TTAATATTTGGTTATTAAATGAAATTATCAATTAATATTTTCCCGGCTCTAATAATATTAATCCTTTTCGTTTCAGGATGCCGGCAGAAAAAGATGGACAATAATAAATTAAAAGAGTTTGCAACACGGTACACGGCTGCGTGGTGCAGTCAAAATGCTGCGAGTGTAGCGTCTCTTTTTTCGGGGAACGGTTCGTTGAAGATAAATAATGGAGAGCCATCAATTGGGAGGGATGCTATCACAAAAGCCGCACAAGGATTTATGACAGCTTTCCCGGATTTGACTGTAAAGATGGATAGCCTTGGCTTCAAAGCCGGAAACATTACTTACCACTGGACGCTGACCGGGACAAATACGGGTCCGGGAGGTACAGGGAAATACGTTAGAATTAGCGGTTATGAGGAATGGACTATTGATGAGGATGGTTTGATTTTGGAATCTAAAGGGCACTTTGACGAAGTTGAGTATAAATACCAACTTAAATATGGTTTCGATAATTAATCTTTATTTCAAATCAGAGTTAAATTGAAATTAACAATAAATATTTTTTCCGTATTTATTATAACATTAGTTGTTATTACAGGATGTCAACAGCAACAAAATATTGATACAAAATCCTCCTCCGGAAAAGTTGATATACAAAAAGCCAGAACAATTATCGACGGACTTGATAAACAATTCTCCAAAGATTTTTATAATGGTGATTCTGTTGCTCTCTCAAATTACTATTCAAGCGACGCAAAATTCGGTTCATTAAAAGGTAAAGAAATTCTATCAGCCTGGGGAAGAATGGTCAGGAATTCAATTAAAGACAGTACACGTAACTTAATATTTACTACTACTGCATTTACAGGGGATTCTGTTTATATGGTCGAACTTGGTATATATGAAGAAAGAGATGATAATAATGAGCTGAAAAACAAAGGCAGATACTTAGTTGTATGGAAACAGGAAAACGGCGAATGGAAAATTTACAGGGACATAGGATTGTAATATTTAAAAATAGTTCACAAAAATACATAACTGATTTTTTAAAAAAAGAGTATAGTATTCCACCTTGAGGCGTATAAGTTAAAATAAAATATTAACCTAAAAGGAGAGTATTATGAAAAATCTGACTCAGATCATTACAATAATTATTACGCTGATATTTTTCTCAGGTTGCGATCAGCAAAAGGATTATTCCAAAGAGATTGATCCTATCGTGAATAAATATGTTGAAGTCTGGAATGGTGCTAATGTTGACGAATTAGATGCAGTTATAGATTCGAATTTTGTAAGACATGCAGAATCTACTTCTACCAAAGGGTTAGATAATCTGAAGAAATTAATTACGGGAACCAGAACAGCTTTCCCGGATTTACAATTACTCATTTTGCAAATGGAAAAGCAACTGAAGAATGGGTCGGTTATGATAATCAGTCATTTATGGAGCAGCTTGGGTTTACAATGATGCCTCCGTCATCAGCAAAACAGAAATAACAAATCACAAAATTTAATCCGAAAGGAAATAGTGTAATGAGACATCTAACTCGAACAATTATAAAAGCAGTAGCACTGTTTTTGTTTATAGCAGTTCTTTTCAATACCGGTTGTCAGCAGCAAAAACCTGATCCTTCTCAGGAACTGAAACCAATTGTTGATAAATATGTTGAAGTCTGGAATAACGGGAATGTTGCTGATCTGGATACCATTATGGATCCGAACTATATTTATCATTCGAACAGCCAACCTGAAGTTGATGATATAGATGGAATGAAGAAATTTATAACAACTTTCAGAACAGCGTATCCGGATATGAAATTGGTTGTGGAGGATGAACTCTTTTCAGAGAACAAAGTTACTGCCCGATGGCATCTTACCGGTACTAATACCGGTCCTGGGGAAATGCCTCCGACAGGAAAATCCGTTGATTTTTGGGGAATTGCTATCATTCAGGTTGCCAAAGGTAAACTTAAAGAAGAGTGGACAGCTTTTGACAATCAGGCAGTAACGAAGCAGCTTGGATTTACTGTGGTGCCGCCGGCTGCCCCAAAGAAGTTGAAATAAGAGAACTTATTTACAAAATAGTAAGAAGTCTGGCAGACTGAAATTAAATGATGGAATGCACTTCAATAAGTAAATGTAGATTCGAAGGAAACTGGACAGATATATTACTGAAGAAGGGGGCAACTTGTTTTTGGTTGGCGACCGTGGCGGCAGAACCTCTAAACCGGGCAAAGATTAATTTTTGTGTGAAAGAATAGAAAAATCAGATCCTAAAAATTAAGTATAGAAAGGAAAAAATATGAAAGCGAATGTTTTGTTTTTCGGATGGAACCGGCCTATACCGGGACGTGAAAAAATCAGTGCCGAACATTTCCAGGAATTTGTGCAGTACCTGGGCGGACTTCAAAAGAGCGGAACAATCCAACATTTTGAACCAATATTCCTTGAGCCGCACGGCGGTGATATGAACGGATTCTTTCTTATCAAAGGCGAAGGAAGCAAACTTGATGAACTTACCGGTACAGAAGAATGGATTAAGCACACCATACGTGCCGGTTCACATCTTCAGGGAGCCGGGTTTATAAGAGGAGCTGCCGGCGATCTGCTGATGGAACAAATGAAATTGTGGACTGAAAGTATCCCGGGTTAATTGCGAATGGAGCATGGCGCATAGAGCATTGCATTTGTCAAAAAGGTTTTAAGC
>JARRKF010000513.1:0-1546 GCA_037388405.1 Ignavibacteriaceae bacterium
AAAAAATTGAAGATTATAGAATTACAGAAACAAAATATCCATTCTTCTATGTTTTAGTTAAGCCCAAAAGTTATGCTTACGAAATTGATAGTGATTGGACGGTGTTATTAACTTTTAAATTAATGGCTGAAAATTCAAACTTTTCTATAATCCCATCAATTGTGAATAAAGTTGCACGATGTTATTGGGAAAGTAAAGACGTTAAAGAAAATCAAAATGATAGAGTTGATTATAGTAAAAAATGGTTTTCAGAGAACTATAATCTATCAGTTCCTAATAAGGATATTTTATCTGATATAAAATCACAAGATATAAGCCATATTTGGATGAAGACATTGAATAAAACAACAAACGGTGTTTTCGGTAAAAACTACAGAAGAATAGAATTTGTATTTGAAAATGTCTCGAAAGTCAAAAATAATGATGAATATATTGTAAACGGAAAAGATCGTATGAAAGGTAAAATATGTTCATTTACTGGCAATCTAAATGTAACTCATGCTATCAAATATGATGAAAGAGATATTGATTTATCAATAATAATACTTGGAGAGTATGAATTAATAGAAATAGCAAATACGCTTGAAACTGGTAAATTTATGGGAATTTTTTGCACTTACTGCTATTATGACACTGTTAATCAACGGTTAGAGTTAGATGATCGTTGGTCAGTTGCTGATGGTTATATGAACAATACTTTCGTAGGTATTTGGAGAGATTTAAAAAATGGATATGATTATAAATGTATTTGGGGTGATCATCGATTGCCTTATACAGGAGATTTTGACGTTGGCACAGGTGAGTTCGCTCCAAATGATAAATATTTAAAATATGGTTGGGAAAATTATACTAAAGCATATCTTGGCGGCGACAAAAAGGCCTTGGAAATTGAAAATATAAAATGGTGGAAATGAGATAACTCTAATTACCATTTTATCATAGTTAGTTAAAATTGCACATAACTTTTTAATTAAGCTGAAAAGACCGCCGCTGATGAAATCTAGAAATTTTAATAAGTTAAAGGTACCGTTTTCTACTCACGTAATGGTGTAGCGGTCTTTCAGCTTATCAATTCGTTATGTGTAATATAAAACGAATAATAATGAGCAGAAAAATAATTTATCTAATTCTAATACAGTTATTTTTTATTTATGGCTGCACCACTCAAAATTTTGTACCCCCGCGACCGCTAAATAAAGGTGAAAACGAACTAAGAGTCAGTTTCAACTTTTCTTTGAATAACTTTAGCTGGTATTCTGTTCAACTCTCGGCTTTTCATGGAATTACTGAAAATGATGTTATTGGAACATCATTCAATAATTTTCTAATCCCGAATCAGATTTCTTATGCACATTATTGGCAAGACAAGAATAATTCGCAAAATATACAGCTTCATATTAATGATCTTATAGCCAGCAATTTTAATCCATCTATAGAAATCGATTTCGGATTTTCAAAAAATATTAACAATAATTACAATAGTTTTAAAATGGGATTTGGATACTATGGCACTCCTTTGCTTTTGTGGGCTGCACAAAATAAAATA
>JARRKF010000513.1:1637-3578 GCA_037388405.1 Ignavibacteriaceae bacterium
AAATGATTATCGAAAATATGCTGATTGGAATGAAACAGACGTCAAATCAACCAACGATAATTATATTTTTCCGCACGCTCAAATTGATACAATAATCAATGCAGACAATGAGTATGAAGTTATTGTTCGATCTGGCGATACGTTAATAATTGCCAATCGTGATCCTTATGTTGATTGCGCAGTCTGCGGAATTTATAAGAATTTACGTTCAGCATACCCTGCTTCCGAGAATCATAGAGTATATTGGATCTATTGGAAAAGGTATCAGGAAAATGAAGATAAGCCGCTGATGTTGGAATTAAATATGCCGAAGATTTTGGCTAATTTTGAAAAAGGAAAAGCTTTAAAATTAACTGAAGAACCAAATTTAGCTGAACAAACCTTAAAAAGCCATAATCTATTTTTTCAAGATTTTTTCTTTTCAATTGGAAGGGTGGAATATCAAAAGTAGTAATAACGCACATAACAACGGGTTTGCAGCCGACCGCGAGCAGCGTGGTGGCTTTGGGAAGTTGGGTGGTTCAAATGAAGTTTGCCGGCAATCGGTAGTTTAACGAGGCGGCGGCTGAAACCTGGCGTTATGCCTTCAAAAACTCATTAAAAATTAGCAGGTATGGTATTGGAATCAAATAATAAAAAGATTGGGCTTTGGGAAGCTGTTGCAATGGCAGTTGGAACAATGATTGGAGCAAGTATATTCTCAATTTTTGGCGTGGGTGTAAAAATTGCCGGTGAAAATTTACCGGAAGCTTTCGTCCTCTCAGGAATATTTGCCCTGATTGTCGCATATTCTTATGCTAAACTAGGCAGCAAAATTATTTCCAATGCAGGTCCAATAGCATTTATACTTAAGGGAATTGGTGACAATCTTGTGACCGGAGCACTGGCTATAATAATGTGGTTGAGTTATGTTATTTCAATCTCTCTGTTCGCAAAAGGATTTATTTTGTTAGGATTTCTACAAATAAATCCCGGGTATATTATCCCCTCTTTTAGTGCGAAAGGTCTGTATGGTACTCTTTCTGCGGCGGTAGTCTTTTTCCTTTCTTATATGGGTTTTGGTCTTATTACAAATGCCTCAGAAAATATGGAGGATGCGGAAAAGAACGTGCCACTTGCAATTTTCATCAGCATTGCAATTGTTATGTTTGTTTATATTGCCGTTTCATTTGTTGCTATAGGAAATCTTTCAATTGGTGAATTAATAAAGGCACAGGATAATGCTCTTGCAGTTGCTGCAAAACCTTTTCTCGGAAGTTTTGGATTTGTTCTCATTTCAATTGGAGCAGTTTTTTCAATATCTTCCGCATTAAATGCTACTCTTTATGGAGGAGCAAATATTGCCTATTCTTTTGCTAAGGATGGCGAACTACCGGAATTTTTTGAAAGAAAAGTCTGGTTCAAATCTTCCGAAGGATTATATATAACCGCTGCCTTAGGTTTGCTTTTTGCACTTACCTTTAATATTGGTGCAATTGCGACAATAGTAAGCTCTATTTTTACCATTATATACGTTTTTGTTTTAATCTCTCACTATCGTCTTGCAGATAATTATGGTGGTAATAAAGGTTTTATCCTGTTAAATGTGATAATTCTCTTAATTGTATTTTTAGCCCTTATATTTTATCAGTACCAAACGCAACGGGGCGCTTTTTATGGTACGATAATAACTTTATTGGGTGCATTAATTTTAGAATATGTCTATCGCTACCTTACAAAACGAAGATTTATTAGATGAACTTCATAATTGTTTAGGTATATATTTCAATCAACGAATAACAAAAAAATCAAGCTGTCTGAAAGGCTTTAGCATAAATTCTAAATTCACTGTTTTGGTATAAATAATTTAAAAATTGAACCTTAATATCTTATAACCTCTCAGTAGCCTTTTTTCACGCTAGTAGACGTTGATTGGCTTGTAACAATATCTGTCAGCTGTTA
>JARRKF010000514.1:0-2968 GCA_037388405.1 Ignavibacteriaceae bacterium
TTTCCATCATCCTTTTATCATAAAGATTAAAAATGTCAAAGAATGGTTGAACATTCCCATCCAGTAAATAGTCATCGAACGAATATCTCTCTTTTTCTAGTTCCGCAATATCAGACTTATAAAAATAGACTCTACCGTAGTCCAGGTTTTTAATATATTTATCAAAAATCATAGATGAGAGAGAATCATCAAGCTGAAAATGTTTGAAATGATAGCGAGAAAGCATCGTTGTTATTAATTGATCTTCAAGGGGGTAAAAACTCTTTGGCTCAAGAGTAGTTAGTGTATCGGATGTATTCGCTTGATCTTTTAAAGTAATTGTTGGATCAGCAAAGAAAAAGTTAGCTGCAAAAATTATTATTGCCGTTACGATAAATATTTTCATAAGATTTAATATTGTTTTATTCATTTATTTTTATTTGAAATTTTGTTCGCTAATTAACGCTGCAAAAGTTAAATATCAATGCAAAATTGTTGAGCGGGAAATATTTGTCCGAGAGTTAATCTTCAGAATAAATGCTTCGCCTAAAGATGTAATCAACGTTTTTTAAGATCTTTTCTGTATTGAAAATTTCATCAATTTCATTTTTAGTAAGATGATTCATGACTTCATTGGATTTCAACAATTCATCTTTTAAATTTTTATTTTTATTTGTCCAAACATCCATAGCTGAATTCTGGACTATTCGGTACGCATCTTCCCTTGTTAAGCCTTTCTCAACAAGCTTTAGCAAAACATTCTGCGAAAAGATTAATCCGCGAGTGAGATTAAGGTTTTTAATCATGTTCTCAGGATAAATCAGAAGATTCTTTACCAACTTGATCATCAAATCGAGCATGTAATTTAAAGCAAGGCAGCTATCCGGAATAATAATTCTTTCAACTGATGAATGTGAAATGTCTCTTTCATGCCATAAAGAGACATTTTCGAGCGCAGCTATAGAGTTTGCTCTTAAAACCCGGGAGAGTCCGGTAATCCTTTCACTAATCACAGGATTTCTTTTATGAGGCATTGCAGAAGAGCCTTTTTGTCCTTTGGAAAAATATTCTTCAGCTTCGAGCACTTCTGTTCTTTGTAAATGTCTAATTTCTATTGATATCTTTTCTAAAGTTGATCCAATTACTGCCAGTGTGCTCATAAACTCAGCATGTCTGTCTCTCTGAATTACCTGTGTTGAAACACTTGCTGGTTTTAAATTCATTTTTTTACAAACATATTCCTCAACTTTGGGAGATAAATGTTCAAAAGTACCCACAGCTCCGGAAATTTGTCCGACACTTATTATATCAATTGAACTTTGTAGTCTTTTGATATTTCTCTTTGTTTCTTCGAACCAAAGAGCAAATTTGAGTCCCATGGTAGTTGGTTCAGCATGAATACCATGCGACCTGCCGATGCAAATTGTGTTTTTGTGTTCAATTGCTCTTTGCTTTAAAGTTTCTTTCAATTCTAAAAGTTGCTCAAGTAGAAATTCTCCTGCGGTCTTCATTTGAAAGGAAAGGGTAGTGTCGAGAATATCAGAGGAAGTCATTCCATAATATATGACGAGAAGCTGGTCCCACATATTCTGCGACATTGGTTAAGAAAGCGATTACATCATGTTTAGTAGTTTCTTCGATTTCAAGAATTCGCTTAACCTCAAATTTTGCTTTGTCTTTTATTTCCTGAAGATCTGCAGCGGGAACTTCGCCCATTTCGGAACGAGCTTCACAAGCAAGAATTTCAATATTTAACCAGGTTGAGAATTTGAATTCATCTTCCCAAATTTTTCCCATTTTAGGGAGAGTGTAACGGGTAATCATCCTTTAACCAGCTTCATAGTTTTTGTTATTTCTTTATCGTCTCTTATAATTTTAAGAGTAACTGTCTGCCCGGCTCTGAATTCATGAAAAACACTAAACATAGTATTTTCATCATTAATTTTGTAGCCCCCAACTTCGAGAACAATATCACCAACTTCAATTCCTCCACGTTCTGCAGGAGTATTTGGATATACTTTGGTTACAATAACGCCTTTTGTACTTTTCAGATGATAATATGCTGCTACACCTTCATCGATTGACTGAATTCTCATTCCGATTTCAAAATTTCTATCGATTGAGCCATATTTATTTAATTCTTCAACAATTTTTTTCACTTTATTAATTGGAATTGCGAATCCCAGTCCTATACTTCCGTTATTGCCACCGGCAGTAAAAATTAAAGTGTTCATTCCAATAACTTCTCCGATGCTGTTTACTAAAGGTCCACCACTGTTTCCACCATTAATTGCAGCATCCGTTTGAATCATATTTAAGTAATACCTGTCATTTATCGCATCCAGATTCATTCCTGTTGCACTAATTACACCAACTGTTACGGTTGGTTTGTCATTCAGTTCAAATAAACCAAATGGATTGCCAAGGGCAATTGCCCATTCACCTATAATTACAGAATCAGAATTCCCCAATGTTACCGAAGATAGATTATCACCATTTATTTTTAAAAGTGCAATGTCACTTGCACGATCTGTTCCAACAAGTTTTGCGTCATATGATCTGCCGTCGGTTAGAGTAACTGTAATTTTGGTTGCGTTGCCAGCCACGTGATCATTTGTGACAATATAACCATCGGGTGAAATAATGTATCCTGAACCTAATTCTTTAATCTGTCTATTGTAAGTTCCTCTGTTGCCGAAAAATCGCTGAAAAAAAGGATCATCAAAAAGCGAAGAAAATGGATCCCGGTACTCTCTTATTTCAATTACATTTATTCCGACAACTGCGGGACTGACATTTTGTACTGTTTCAGTAATAATATTTCTTCTCGAGTTGGTGATTTCATAGTTATTTTTATCTTTTTGATCTTGAAATTGTGCAAAATGAAAATCAGGCTTAATAGAAGAGGCATCGGAGATTGTAAATATTTTAAAGTAACTATTCACAGCTATTGCAGCTGCAACGAGAATTATTATAAGCCCGGTTGTTA
>JARRKF010000515.1:0-2503 GCA_037388405.1 Ignavibacteriaceae bacterium
AATGATAAGTTTTTTGGTTTCCGAAAAATTATTTGCACTCAATCTGTAAAAATAAATTCCTGAAGGCAATTTGTCGGATGTAAATCTAATGTCATAAGTTCCTGCAGGTTTTTCTTCGTTAACCAGAGTTGCAACTTCATTACCAAGAACATCATAAACTTTTAACTGAACGAAACTTTCTTTTCCAATGCTATAGTTAATTCGTGTAGAAGGATTAAAAGGATTCGGGTAATTTTGAAACAGAGCAAATTCATTTACAGTCGAGTTTGAATTGTCTTCAACAGAGAGAATGTTTCTGTCTATTGTTGCTAACCATACCTGATATATTCCTGAATAATCAGCCATCCAGAGAGCATGTAATTTATCTCCAACTGAAAGAAGAGCAATATGATCTCCCTGGTATGCAGAAGCTCCGCCTAAAATTGGTTTAGGTTTGAACCTGGAATTCTTAATTGAAAATTCTCCCCAGGTATTTCCGCCATTAGTGGATCGTGATAAGAAAACATCTGTAGAGTCTGAAGTTGTATTTCTGTCATCATAAAAAAGGATATTAAGCCCGCCCTCGTCATCAATTTCCAGTGAAGGAAAATATTGTATCTTTCCATTATTCAGAGGATCCTGGTTTACTCTTATTCCAGCAGACCAGGTTTGTCCATTATCGGTAGAATGATGCAAAATGATATCCGGATCGCTACCGGCTGGTGCAATGTTCAGCTCAGTAGTAACAATGTAAATCCATCCATCTCTAACTCCTCCACTGTTATCAACCGCAACCTGAGGTAAACCATTAACTTTTATTCCTTCTTTAGATTCCAATGTTCCGCTAATTCCATTCATATCAAAAATGTTTTGCTGAAAGTTCCAATTATCACCTCCATCGGTTGATGTTGCAAAACCTGCAAAGTCTTCACGGAACGGTAAAGTATTGGTAATGCCCGACCATGAGACATAAACATTTCCGTTATTTGAAGTTGCAACAGAACCGCCGACACATCTCAACGGCGGATTGGGATTGATAATTTTTGGTGTGCTCCATGTTTCACCTTCATCGCAAGATATATTCTTCCTTTAAAACTGCTTTGATTTGAATTATCTATAGCAATTGTTCCTTTATCACCGGTTGGAGCATCTGTCACAGTAAATGCATTTGACCAGGTGTTTCCTTGATTTGTGGAAAAGTGTGTATATACACCGGGGAAAATATCGCCAATGTGAGAAATAATAAATCTACCGGATTCTGTTACAATAACGCCAGGATCCCCACCGTGATTGTAAATCAGGTTTCCCTTACAAGTATCGCTTCCACTCCATGTTAATCCTCCGTCAGTTGAAACATAAACACCTTCACTTTTAAAGGCATTTGAAAGATTTAGTGTAACAGCACTTGCAAATAAAATCTGGGGATTTACAGGATGGGCTGTGGCTACAGGTTCAGTTTGTGTTACTGTGCTTGGGTATATTCTGAATTTCTCACTATTAAGTACGGTTTGAGAACAAATATAATTTGAAACAAATACCAGAAAAATTATTACTAACTTTTTATTCATACGATATTTTAAAATTTTAAACTTATATTTAGCCCTGAAAAGAAGGTTCTGGGCTCACCTGTTTCATAATACCTTCCGTAATAATCATTTATGTTTACAAACCCAACATACTTTCTGTCGAAAATATTGTTAAGACCTGCGTAAAATACAACACCAAGAAGTTCTGTATTATAAGCTCCGCCGAGCATTATGTTGCCGTAGAAGTAATCCGGTGCATAAGCAGAATTTGCATCATCAACATAAAGCTTTGCAATATAATCACAATCCCACTGAAGCAAACCTGAAAAGTCATCGGTAATTTCGAAATCATAATTAAAAATAAAATTTACGATATGTCTTGGTACAGATGGTTCATAATTTCCAGAATAATCAACGTTGACAATTCCTGATGGCGTATAATTACTGTCCCTAAATTCATCATACTTAAAGCTAGTGTAAGTATAATTTATCACCATTTCAGTTTCTTCGAAGGGTTCCGTTTTAATTCCTACTTCCACACCTAGTCTATTTGTTTTAGCTACATTTCTAAAATAAGAATCATATTGGATAGTGAACGGAACAATTCCATCTGATATCTTATAATAAAATCCGGTTATATCAAATATAACTTTCTTCATAAATTCTGAATTAGTGTTAAACAAGTTCCCTTTAACTCCTATTTCAAAATTGTTGGACTTTGAAGGATTAAGATCTTGGTTAAGTGTATATATTGGGTTTACGAAATTAGCTTCAAGCTCACTTAATGCCGGGAAATCAAAACTCAATCCGTAAGAAGTATAGAGAGCGATATCAGGAACAATTTTATAATTAATCCCTATTTTAGGAGTAAATGCTGTAAAGGTCCTCGACGAGTCAATATACAAATTTGCAGGGAAGAAAATATCATTACTGAAATTACTCACATCATATCTGCTTGAAACGAACAAGTCAAGTTTTCGCTCAAGAATATTAAAATG
>JARRKF010000516.1:0-2772 GCA_037388405.1 Ignavibacteriaceae bacterium
TCCCAGCTAAAGCTCGAGTCATTATTGAAGCTGAACCTATTTCCTGGTAACTTAACATTCTGAATAATTCTCCAAATCCTGGAAGAGTCTTAATCATTAATGGTCGTAGAGTCTCTATTGTTACATCTGTTATGCTTACTCCTGTTCCACCACACACTATAATCGCGTCTATATCTTCCGATCCGATGGCATTTCCAACATTTTTTCCAATCAGAACACGATCATCGGGTAAAATTTGTTTTGATTTAACTTTTTGACCTGCATTTTTAATCATTTCAACAATTAGTTCTCCTGATGGATCAGTGAATTGCTCCTTTGAATTAAGTTTATGGTAACGTGACGAGCTACTTACAATAACAGCGTAACTAATTTCTTTAGGTGCAGTAGTTTTGTGCAAATTAGAAGATTCACTCATATCTTTGTCGCCTTTATTTTTTGTACTACGCTTATGTTTTGAATATTAGTGTAAGGGTATTGTCCATTTGCATTTTTTTCGTATTGTTTAGTCATATCCCAAATTGTTAGTAGTACTGTTGAAACTGATGCTAATGCTTCCATTTCTACACCTGTTTGAGCTCTTGTTTTAACAGTTGATGTTGCTTCAATTGTAGAATCATTTAAAATTTTTAATTGAATATCTATTCCAGTTAAAGGTAGAGGATGACAAAGCGGAATTAACGAACTTGTATTTTTTGCTGCTAAAACTCCTGCAACCTTAGCAACTTCAAAGGGGTCGCCCTTTTCAATTCTTCCCTTTTTAACAAGTATTATAGTCTCAGGTTTTAATCTGATTATTCCTTTTGCAGTTGCTTCTCTATATACTTCCGGTTTTGTAGTAATATCGACCATCGACATAAAAATCATCTTATAATTAATATCCAATCAAGCTTTATTTTGTTTCTTCCCAAAATTCCATAAGTTTTCGAATCATTATTGCCCTTGGATTTTCGTCATTATATCTAAATATTCGGATTCTCCCAAATGTTTTATGACGAACTAAGTTATTGTTTTCCAGAACTTTCAAATGTTGATTTGTAGTAGCATAATTTAGTCCAACTCTACTGGCAATTTCTGAAATATTTAATTCCCCTATTTCAGACAATATTCTAAGAATCTTCACACGTCCCTTTGAAGAGAAAACATCTTCTATCGACATTTACATACCACTATTTAGCCAGAATTCTACTAAGTTCCTTTTCAAGATCAGACGCAGGAACCCTCGGCAAACCGATTAATGTAGTTTTTCCACGTTGTCCACTTCCTGATGCTATTGTTTCGATAATCCCAGCAACAGAAAGTGATCGAACATATTTCCAAATTTGAGGATGCCCTCTACATTTTTCATTGTATTCTTCGCAGATCAACTCATAGGATTCTTCTGCTTCTCCCATAGACATATATGCAGAATCATTCTGTTTAAAATGACGCGCGATCCCAATAAGAAACAATTTTTCATGCTTACTTAATGCTGGAAGCATGTCTTTTCTTTTCCTGCTCTCCATAGCAGTTCGATTGAGTATCTGGCATTTCCTCCCTCAGATTTTCCCAATTCAGCAATAATTGTTAATGTTTGTTCAGGAATTGTCCCCGCTCTGAAAGCTAATTCAACTCGATCATTGAGTATATCTTCAAGTTGAGATTCGGAATAATCTTCTAACCGAATAATATTACGTTGCAAAGTACTTTTTGTGCTTTGATCCAAGTTTTCTAAATCTTCAGGTTGACGAAGAATACAGATTAATGATAATCGTTTTGGTGTACTAATTCGATCTTCTTGGATACGTGAAAGGTTATAAATTGGGTCTGAACCTTCATTTTGTATTAGGGCATCTAGCTCATCAAGGGTAAGTATTAGATAAGTGTCTTTTTCATCCAAAATCTGCATCAGAGCTTGCAAGAGTTCCTCTGCAGAATATCCACGTCTAGGAAAGTTAGGATAAAACTTCAGAATAACCCTTTGGAGAATCATGAAAAAGTTACCTTTACTTTCCCGACAGTTGATGTGAACATAATCAAGGTTAATTTTGTGTTCTTTTGCTTCTTTTATTATATTTAAACCAAAACGCTGGGAAAGAGCAGTTTTTCCAGTTCCAATTTTTCCCATAATCAAAGCACGTTGAGTCATTTTTCCGGGATGTTCAATCGCAAAACGGAAGAACTGGTTTAAAAGATTAAGTTCAAGCTTTCTATGCAACAGGGTTGATGGAACAAAGTTGATATCAAGTTTACTTTCATCTTTGAAAACGCTAGAATAACGGGGCATGTTTTGAACCTTTAGATTTTTAAAAAACAGTTATGGTTTTTGTCTCTTAAAAAGAATACTGAGGTCCCAGAATAGTGAAAATATAACGATTTGATTGCTTAATAATTGATAATACACCGTTAATTCAGCATTGATTCCCAGCAAATTAAAAAATATTACCGAGATTCGCAAGTCATCAATTAAAAACTAAATATTGTTTTTTACAATTATAAAACGTGAACATAAATTTTTCATATATTTACCACTTTTTCGAAAAAGAATAAAACAACAAATCCTTTAGACAGAGGAAATATTTATGAAAAAAGACAAAAACCAACTGAAGTATATGATACAAGGAATATATACATTAGTAATTTTTTTGTCAGAAGAAATTACATTAGAAATTGGAAAGTTAGGGAATCATAGGTTTCCCGAGGGTTATTACACATACACAGGATCAGCTTTGGGAAAAGGATCAACCAATTTAAAAAATCGTTTAAAAAGACATTCACGGAAAAATAAGCGTAAAT
>JARRKF010000517.1:0-2574 GCA_037388405.1 Ignavibacteriaceae bacterium
CGCACCCAGAGGCATACCTTGTATAAGTACTTCCTCCACCTCCCCGGTTTTCTTACTGTAGTAATAAAGCGGGGGCATTCCGGCACTGGTTATTGTTAATTTGTGATCCATAATTCGCAGGAGACTGAATGACATAAGAATTCTGCCGAGTTTAATCTCTTTAATCATTGCTGTACAATGACTCATAAAATCCTTTAGCTCAAGTTTTGCGGCATCAGATGTAAAAAATCCTTTCATTAGAGTAACCATCGTTCCTGCCTGTAATCCATGTCCGGTAGCATCTCCGAAACCTATATTAAGAGGCCCTCCATCCTGAACTATGAAATCATAATAATCTCCACCGACCTCTGTAGCAGTTCTCATAAAAGCACCTATTTCAAGATTTGGAAGCTGGGGAAGTGTTTTGGGCAGCATCGATAACTGCAGCTGACGAGCCTCTTCCAGTTCTTTCGTTTTGCGTTCATTTTCAGCTTCAATTGCTCGCTTTTCGGCTTCAGTAGCCTTTAGTTTAAGCTCGTTCTCCCTTATCCTGGCTTTCTGTTCGCGCCTGTTCAATTCCGTTCTTCTTGCAACATAGAGCAAACCGATGAAAAGAACTATGTATATTCCATATGCGGTTTTTGTTCTCCACCAGGGAGGGGTGATCTCAATAAATAATCCGGCCCCTTTATTATTCCAGACTCCGTCATTGTTAGAACCTACAACTTCTAAATTATATTTACCAGGTGATAAATTTGTAAATGTAATTGTATGATCATTTCCAAGCTGTATCCAGTTTTTATTAAATCCTTCAAGTTTATATTTATACTGATTTTCGGAATTGTTGAAATAACTTAAAGCAGCGAATTGAAGGTTTATAATATTATCCTTATAGGTTAAAAAAAGACTGTCCCGTACAGAAATTCCTTTTTCATAAATAGGCTTTCCTTCCTCATCATCAGTATTATATCTGACATAATCAGTAAATACTATTGGCGGAACGAAATCATTTTTCTTGATTTTTTCCGGATCGAATACATTGAATCCGTTATTACCTCCAAAAAGTAGCCGGCCTGTTTTTTGATCTTTTGCAAATGCACTTTGATTAAATTCATTTCCCTGCAGACCATCCTGGTAAAAGTAATTAGTGAAAGTTTCTTTCGTTCTGTCATATTTGCTGAGACCTTTCAATGTCCCAATCCAAAAATGGCCCTTGTTATCAATGAATACCCTGACAACATTATCGTCAACAAGACTATTAGGGTCATTGGGATTATTTTTTAGATGAATAAATTTTTCGGTGACCGGGTCAAAAATATCAACTCCTCCTCCGAATGCCCCAATCCATATTTTACCTGAATCATCAATAACCAGGGACCAGACCCTGTTTGAGCTCAGAGAGTTTGGATTAGAATCTTTATGCAAATATCGAATCACTTTTCCGGTAGCTGGATCAAGTTTATTTAGGCCCCCTCGATAAGTACCAATCCACATAAATCCTTTTTTGTCTTGAGTTATCGCATATATCCGGTCCTCAGAAAGAGAACTGCTGTCTTCGGGATCATTCCTGTAATGCCTGAAAGTGGATTTTTCCGGATCGAAAGCATCCAGGCCGTTTCTGAGATTGCCTATCCATAAAATCCCTGACCTGTCTTCATATAGAGCCTGTATAGAATTACTGGATATACCATTCTTAACAGAAGGATTATAATTGTAATTTCTAAACTGATTTTTATTAAAATCAAACTTATCCAATCCGCCCCTGGTCCCTATCCAGTATACATCATTTCTGCCTACATACATAGAGAGAACAAAATTATTGCTCAAACTATTCTTATTATCGACATCATGTGCAAAGTGATTAAATACCAGTGTGGAAGGATGAAAGTAATTAACGCTTCCGGCATTCGTGCCAATCCACATCATGCCACTGCGGTCTTCGTAGATAGATAAAACATAATTATCGCTTAAGCTGGTCGGATCTGAAGTGTCATTCTTATATCTTATAAAAGTTCCAGTTACAGAATTAAACTTGTTCAGACCCCCATTAGCAGTTCCTACCCATAATTGTCCCTTCTGATCTTCAAAGATAGACCATACATAGTTATCTGATAAACTATTAGGATCATCAGAATCATGCCGGTAGTGAATAAATTTCCCCGTCCTTTTATTCAATTTGTCCAGCCCGTTCGCAGTTCCTACCCATAAGTTTCCGGATTTATCACCAAATATTGAGTAAACTTTATCATCACTCAAACTGAACGGATCAGAAGGATCATGTCTGTAAACAGTAGTCTTACCTGTCTTGTTATCAAATTTCTTTAACCCCGTCGGGGAACCTTGTCCCCCAGACCATTCAAGACCTTGAGCATCCACAAAAAGAGCTTTATAGGTACTAAATCTGACATTTGCTAAATTCAAACTATCCTTGGAAATTCTGATGAAAGATTCCGTACGCGGAATGTATTTTTGCAGCTCCCCGCCCTCATTTTCTATAAAAAGAGCGCCGGATGTATCTTCGTAGATTGAATATATAAAACTCTTAATTAGACTTGTAGTGTCTTCAGGATCATTTTTAAAAACTTGGATATTATA
>JARRKF010000518.1:0-3330 GCA_037388405.1 Ignavibacteriaceae bacterium
TTAACAGTAGTGGCTTATCCGTTTCTAATAAAACATCAATTTCAGTTTTTTCCGTCTTGCTTTCTAATTCTGGAATAAGTTCCATACCTTCAGTTACTTCAATTGCTTCTTCCGGAATCTCTTTTTTAACAATTTCATCCGGTTTGAGATGATCTTTACCTAGAGGTAATTGAACTGTAACTATTGTTCCTTCTCCTTCTTTACTTTCTACTTTTATTTTTCCTCTATGCAGTTCAACCAGTTCTTTAGTAAGCGATAATCCAATCCCCGTTCCTTCAGCTTGTCTGGTATGACTGCTGTCTACCTGATAAAATCTGTCGAATATCTTATCCATTCTTTCTTCTGGTATACCTATACCACTGTCCGTTATTCTTATCTCTACTTCACTTATCATCTTCTCTATTGTAAAATCTATCTTCCCTCCTTCAGGAGTAAACTTAAATGCGTTGGATAAAAGATTGTTAATAATTTTCTCTACTTTATCTCTATCTATAAACACATTTAAATTTTCAGCATTCGTATTGAAATTCAGAGTTATTTTCTTCCTCTCAGCAAATGAGGTAAATGACAGGAATATTCCTTTTAGAAGTGGAATAATATCTTGTTTGTTTGCTTCCAGTTTCATTTTTCCTGCTTCAAGTTTGGATAAGTCCAGTAATTGATTCACAAGATTATGTAACCTGGTTGCATTTCGCCTTATTATTCCTACGTTCTTCTTTGTATGTGGATCATCAGAATTTTCAAGAACATCATTTGCCGGTCCAAATATTAAAGTAAGCGGAGTTCTGAATTCGTGAGAAATGTTAGCAAAGAATCTGCTCTTCATTTCATCTACCTCGTGCATCTTCTCGGCTTCAAACCTGCTCATCTCATAATCATGCTTAATTTTTATTCGTTTAAGTTGAAGCTTCCAGGTGAAGTAAATAATACCAATTATCAGAAGTGTATAAAAGAGATAAGCCCAGGTAGTTGCCCAGAAAGGAGGAGAGATAATTAACTTTATTGATGCTCCTTTTTCATTCCATACACCATCTCTGTTTGCTGCTGTAACTTTGAAAATATATTCTCCGGGATCAAGATTAGTGTAAGTTGCATTTCTTTGTGTTCCTGCATCAACCCAATCCTCATCAAAACCTTGCAGCATATATTTGTAGGTATTTCTGGCCGGTTCACTAAAGTGTAATCCAACATAATCGAAACGGAGATCATTCTGGTTATAGGATAATTTTATTTCGTCGAGTTCAGCAATGTACTTTTCAAATGTTAATTTCTCCCCGGGTCTATTAAATAAAGAAATATTTTCAATTACTACCTTTGGTGGGACAGGATCATCTTTTATACTATCCGGATGGAAATAATTCAATCCAAGTTCGCCGCCTCCATAGATTTCCGGAATCGTCTTCCAGTATGCCTACTACCCAATTATTCGATAGTCCGTCTTTTTCAGTAAAATTTTTAATTGATATCCCTTTTTTACGGTCGAACAAATGCAATCCTGATTTACTAGTTCCTACCCAAAATTTTCCCCGAACATCTTCATACATTACTGTTGTTACCGTTGAACCTGCTTCTTTTAATAAAGACCTATATTGTGTGAACGTTCTTGTATTTGGATCCAAGCGGTTTATGCCCTGTGTGTTCGTACTGATCCAGAGTATGCCTGAATGGTCTTTATAAATTTGAGCAATTTGATTTTGACTAATGCTCTTTGGATCATTGGGATCGTGTTTAAAGTGGGTGAACTTTCCAGTATTTCTATCAAAGCTATTTAGTCCTCCCCCCCAGGTTCCGCACCATATAATTCCTTTATCATCAATCGCAATAGTATTTATCGAAGTGTGACTAATATTATTAATATCAGGGGAATCATTCTTATAGTGCGTGAAGATACCACTTCGGGTATCAAATTTATTTAAACCTCCAGATCTGGTTCCAATCCATAAAATATTTTCATCAAGATTATCTGCAGTAATGCATCGAATACTATCACTACTTATGCTAAAAGAATTATCAGGATCGTGACGATAATGGTAAAATTGATTGTTTTGTCTGTCGAATTTATTACTAAGACTGTTTGGATTTCCAGGATCATTACTATAGTTTTTGAACTTCCATTTTTTACAATCATATTTATCCAGTCCATACCAATGCTTACCTATCCAGATTATTCCGGAATGATCTTCCATCAACGAACGAACATTTTCACCGTATAAGCTACTGGAATTAAGTTTATCATATTTATATCTTTTATATTTTTCAGTATGAGGATCAAACTGAATTAATCCATCTCTAAAGATACCTTTCCATACCATACCTTGATGGTCTTGCAGAACCGGATTGAAGTCGTATTCCATTTCATTTACAGGAGATAAAGGATCTGGATAAAAACTTATTTCGTTCCTTTTCGAATCAAACTTCGCTAAACCTGTCCTTATGCCCATCCAGATAATTCCATTATCAGTTTGATAAAAATCTGTGATGGGGACGTTATTTACCTTATTCATACCTTCAGGTACGAAAAATTTTTCAATATGCTTCTTGTTAAAATTGAGCTTCCATAATCCCGGGAATTGTGCACCAATTAATAAATCCCCATTTGATAAATTTTCAGTAATGTCATAAATAGTTCCTTCTTTTAAACTTGATACATTACCTTTTGATTTATCACTTGATGCAGAATCCTTGAAATAAAAATGCTGAAACTTACCGTTTATTTTGTCCAATAGATTCAATCCCTCTATAGTACCGATCCAAAATCTTCCCTCATTGTCTTCATAGATACTTGTAATAAAGTTATGATTTACACTGGTAGTATCATTTGGATTATGTAAGTAACGTGTGAATGTTTCGGTTGCTCGATCAAAAAGATTTAATCCTCCCAATTCCCCCCATCCGGTCCCGATCCATAAATTATTATGTTTATCCTCATAGAGAGAAACTATTACGCTGTGGCTTATACTGGTTGAATCACCCGGTTTCGGTCGATATATCTTCATTGAATAGCCATTGTATTTCACAAGTCCATTAGCTGTTCCAAGCCAGATAAATCCGAGATGATCTTGTAGAATACATTTTATAATAAGATCCGGCAATCCGTCTACAGTTGTAATGTGTTCGAACTTAGCATCATCATATTGTGAAAAGGAAGAAGTATGAATAGCTGAAAGTAAAAAGAGAAAAGTTAACACGATATGAGCATAGTGAGTCATATCAGCATTGTAATTGATAAGATAGAAAGAATACTTATTTAAAATAGCTAAATATTTCTATTTCTGACAGGAATCTTCTCGTTAACAATTTAAAGCTGATCGAAGCCATATCTTTTTTAAT
>JARRKF010000519.1:0-664 GCA_037388405.1 Ignavibacteriaceae bacterium
TGGGCATACTCTGAGGGTTGAATTCCATATTTTTTAAAGAAACATCTAGAAAAATAAGACGGATTATTAAATCCCGATCCATACGCAATTTCAGAAATACTTCCTTTTTGTGCCTCAATCATTTTTAGTGCATTTTTTAATCTTACTTCCCTTATAAAAGTGTTAGGCGAATGACCGGTCAAATCTAATATTCTTCTATATAATTGTGCTCTGCTCATACTAAACTGCTTAACGAGATTATCGATTGTAAAATCTTCTTTATTCCAATTTTTTTCAAGAGATTCAAAAAACGAATTCAAGAAATTTTCATATCTTAAAGTTAAAACTTTCATAAAACCATTTTTTATTCCGGACTTAAGTTTGAAGGCGTTGTATGCCTTCGCTAGTGAAGATGAAATTAAAATCTTATTTTCTCCGGCAATGTATCCTAATCTTCTTGCTAGGCTTATAACATCTCCAAAAAGATCATCACTTTTGGTAACTGGTGCACCAAAGTTCATTCCAATTGAAACAGTGGCTTTAAGATTTTCTTTATTAGGGAGATTACAAAATTTGTATTGTATATCTGCGGCAAAATTTATTGCATTCTCTTCAGATAGAAAAGAAATCAATATGTTTCCATTTTCCCATGAGACTTTATTCCCTTCCAATTTCAAAATAGAAT
>JARRKF010000519.1:711-2882 GCA_037388405.1 Ignavibacteriaceae bacterium
TTTTGCAAATTTTCTGCCTCAGCAAATTTCTCTTTATTGATTTGGAGTTTTAAGAATAAAGGATTATTAATTTCCACAGACATAATAGCACGATGTGCCGTTTTACTGATGTATCCTTCAAAGGGAAGATTTTTCTTATTCCAGGCTATCTCGGCAACTTTACCTAGAAAAGATTCCACCTCATTTAGCTCAACCTCGATTATTTGGTTGGGAGTATGCCCATGTGATGCATTGTGCAAATTAATTACACATTCTTTTTCCGGTGCTTCAAACACACAGAATCCAGTGTTATTTGGAATGTCGTGCCAGAAATAAATGAATTTACAATTAAAATCATCCTGTAAAGCAAAATCTCTTTGATGATCGGCAGCAACATCTTCTACCGTTGCTTCGGTTGTATCATGTATATCCATGTAGATTGGCATTCTCTTTCCTTTAATATTTTGGATGATACTTTTTAGCCCAAGTAGTTTTTTCAGGAAGATGAAATTCTTGGATAATGGTCGCCTCTTAAATTCAACTTAAGAATTTAAGGGTTTAATGTCAACAAGATTTTTTAAGTGATGCTAATAGGAATTGTTGTTAATATATAATGAAGCCCTCTATCCATGAGGGAAAAAAGTTGGACTGAGATCATTTATAGAAATAAGGATCCAGAACAGATACTTCAGTAATATTGTCTACGGGTAAACCATTTTGTTTAGCTGATTTTCTTATTGCTTCTGGAGATGGTGCATCATAAATGCAAAAGGTTTTTTTGTGATCCATAGTTACATAGGAATGAACCCAGGTAATATTATCCTCTGCATTATTCGATACCACATTCAGACACATCTTGCTGCCTTCCATATTTGTTGGAATCTCCAGACCATTTGGAAATGTGCGTTCAACCAGATAACGGTGCATAACAACTTTATTGCTGCTGTTATCCTGTGCGATTGAAATGTTTGTGAGCAAAATAACAAAAAGAAATGCAAGAAAAGAAATTATTAATGCTTTCATGAAGCCTCCGAAAGTTTTTTAGTTATTATTGAATTAATGAAGCCACATCACAATCCTTAGTAAGTAATTGTACTGTAAACTTACTATTCAATAATAAGTTAATAAGTCTCTATTGTCGTAAACTTTTGGTTCAATAAATAGTAAAATTGATTCATTCTGATTAAGAATAAATCAATGCTTGAGGATTTACCAGGGAAATTAAGCTATTGAATTAGAATATTCAGACGGAAGAATACCGAATCTTTTTTGAAAACATTTTGAGAAATATGCTGGTGTACTGAACCCTGTTTCAAAGGCTATTTCTGAAATATTACCCCTTCTATTTTCCAATAATTTAAGAGCTTTATTCAATCTATAATTTTTTATAAAATCATTTGGGGAATATCCCGTCAATGCAGTTATTTTGCGATATAATTGTGCTTTGCTCAACTCTCCAATTCATTTCTGAAATCATTTGAAAGAACTATATTATGACTGTTGGCTATTTCACTTAATCTCTTTGCAAGTAACACTGTTTCACCGAAAAAATCCTCTTTATCAGTTATCGGATATCCCATACTCAGACCGATCGATACAAATATTTTACAACTCTTTGATTTTTTGTTAGCTTGTCTGATATCTTCTTGTATCTGTAATGCACATTTTAAGGATTTAGAAACTGATGTAAAGGAAGCCATCAATCCTTCACTATTAATTTTAACCTCAATACCATCGTAATTCTTGATTGCCGGTCGTATTATTTTATTTAAAGATGTAACCAATCCAGTTTCATTTTTGCGATCTAGTTTCAAGTTAGTTAAAATATGTTTGCAATCAATGTACATGATTGTCCGGTAAGCGGTTTCATTAATAAATTCTTTTGATTTTTTTACAGACTCAGGATCGGAGATTCGACCAAGAAAATACTCAACCATATCACTCCGGACTTCAATTATCTTATTTGGAATGAGACCATGTGAATTTCGATGCATCTCTTCCACAGCTTTTTTATTTGGTCCTTCAATAAGACAAAATGCAATACGCTTCCCTTCATCAAACCAGTAGGTGAGAGCTTTACAATCAAAATGACTTTGTATTTCAAGATCCAATTGATGAGCCTCTGCAACAGATTTTGCTGTTGCCTCCAGTCCATCGTGACGATCCATATATAATGGCATAGATAAATCCTC
>JARRKF010000520.1:0-2551 GCA_037388405.1 Ignavibacteriaceae bacterium
AAGAGACTCCAAATAATTGATAAATTTGAAATGAACAAAAAATCAAAAAACAATTAAAAGGAGTCTCAGAGATGAAAAATAGTGAAATAAATAAAGAAAGTCTTCAATGGCTAATAAATCAACCAATAGAGATACAATATGAGATGTTTAAGAATTTTGTAGACATAGCAAAGATACATTACAATCAATTAGTAGCAGAAGAACTGCGAGAAAAAGCGGGAGAAAAATATCAACGAGGAAAACGCTACAGCCGCTGGAGTCAAAATCCGGGAAGTATACGCATCGGAGAAGAAAAAGTACCGGTAGAAGTTCCAAGATTGTATGACAAAGAAAAGGGACAAACCGAACAGGCAGAATATTACAAAAGATTACATAATATCCCACTTCCTGATGAACAAATCATAAAGAAAATAATAAAGGGATTGAGTCAAAGAGATTATGAAGAAGTTACTAAAAGTGTAATAGAAAGTTTTGGTTTGAGTCAACCGACTATAAGCCGAAGGTTTATTCAAGAGAGCAGTAAACGGTTGAAAGAATTTGAAAGCAGAGATTTAAGTATGTACGATTTTATAGCCTTGATGCTTGATGGTAAATATTTGTCACGAGAAAACATAGTAATAGCCTTAGGAATAACAATAACCGGGATAAAAATACCGATAGGATTCATACAAACAACCACAGAGAATTCCCGGGCAGTGAAGGGATTACTGAGGGGAATACTAAAGCGAAATTTCCGTTTCAGAGAAGGCATTTTAACAGTAATAGATGGTTCGAAGGGACTGAAGAAAGCGGTCAGAGAAGTATTCGGAGAGTTTACCCTAATACAGAGATGTCAATGGCACAAGAGAGAAGACGTTTTAAGTTATTTAAGGGAGGAAGAAAAGAATATATTCAGGGGGAAGCTCCAGCGAGCTTACGTTGAGCCTAATTACGAGTATGCAAAATCCAGGTTGTTGGAGATTAAGGATGAGTTAAAGAAAATAAACCTGAGTGCAGCAAACTCACTGATGGAAGGCTTAGAAGAAACCCTTACAATACATAAACTTGGATTGGTCGAAGAACTTGGCAGGTCCTTTACAACAACAAATTTAATAGAGAACTTAAACTCACAACTTGCCAAGTACATACGAAGAATAAAACGCTGGGTAAATCCGGAGATGAAATCCCGATGGATAGTCACAGCTCTAATTGAGATTGAAGGAAAAATGAGAAGGGTTAATAATTACAAAAAATTACATTTATTGAGAACGGCATTAAAAACTGAGCTTAAGCTTAAACAAAAAAAGGCAGCATAAATTAAATTGGAGTCTCAATTTCAACTAAGTTTGATTTTATGCCATTAAAAACTGAGCTTAAGCTTAAACAAAAAAAGGCAGCATAAATTAAATTGGAGTCTCAATTTCAACTAAGTTTGATTTTATGCCTTTAAGGAACAAATTTTGAGTCAATTCTTATTTTATTAATTGAATATATGAAAACTATCAAAATACCGGTAATTATATCATTTTCCATTCTATCTGCTATACTTCTATTCGGATGTTCAGCATCCAGTAATTCTGCTTCAAATGAAAATGATAATAACGGTACAAACTTTGTTACCGGGCAGATTCTAATGGTAAATAATGAACCATTTGCAAAAATTGCAATTGTAACTGATAAAGCCGTTTATTTACTGGATATCCCTGAAGATGTGAGAAAAACTCTTTATCAGAATCAGGGAAGAACAGCAAAGGTTTTTTATACCAGCTATACTGTTAATGATGAATCAATTAAGGTGTTAAAGGCAGATAAAATAGAGATAATGGCAAAGTAGTCTAATAAAAGATTAAAGAAAATAACAGAGAATTTTATGAACAAACAATATATTTCATTTATTATTATCCTACTGTTTATATATATGGCTGGGCTAACATATGGACAAAAAAGTCAGGCGGGTATTCTGATAAAAGATGCAAATACAAATAGTTATCCGATTGCAGGCAGTGATCTACTAAAAGATGAATATTTAAAAACCGCACAATTTTTAAAAGATAATCCAGGCTACTTTTCACAGACAAAATTAAGAAAAACTACTGCTTGGAACTTTACCATAGGATACTCAAAGTTTTGGTTAGCAAATGATTTTACAGGCGGATCTGATTACTCGGTTGCTTCAACCTGCAGAGCAGTTGGAACTCATTGTTACGTTTTTGTTGCAGATGATGTTTGGGGCACTTATGTTGATTCAAATGCTGTTGCTGCTGTTGTAAATGATTTTGATAATCAAACCCCTGCAAATCCAAATAAAGGAATCTTTCAGGCAGATGTTGATACATTCGGTGATCCGCCTGATGTTGATGGCGATCCCAGAATTATAATCTTAATTCTTGATATACGGGATGGCTATTCCGGTTCGGGAGGATATATAGCAGGTTATTTCGATCCGGCTAATGAAACAAGGGGAGCAGGCCAGGCTGCAGAAATATACTTTATGGACGCTAATCCCACAAATCTTAAAACAACAACGGGATTAAACAATGCACTTTCAACCGCTGCCCATGAATTTCAGCAT
>JARRKF010000521.1:0-2908 GCA_037388405.1 Ignavibacteriaceae bacterium
GTACGAAATCGAGTCCGTATGCATACATTTTACCGATATTAACTTTTTGTTCAGAACGGAAAGTACGATCATCGAAATGAATGAATTCTTTTCCGTAAGGAATGTTTGAATAAGTTTTATAATAACCTTCAAAATTAAGTTTTAATCCTTTATCAAAAATATGTTCAAAGCCAAGCACATAATGAATAGCTTTTGTGTTGAGCAGATTTCTGTTTATACCGGAATAATATCGATCGGCATAAACCGGGTACGGCTGTGTTTGATAATAAATTCCCCAAGCAAAATTGATGCTGGTAATATTAGGAGTTAAAAAATACGTAGCAGAAAATCTGGGACTAACGTTTCCCGCTTTACTGTATGAGAAATAATCATATCTTGCACCAATGTTCAACAATAATCTGTTGCTTATAAATTTTATTTTATCGTTTATAAACGCATAACTCTTACTGTATTTGAAACTCGGTACATTGTAAATCAAATTTACTTTTGGAACTACGATAGGACCGGTTTCAAAAATTCCGTTTCCGTCCAAATCATAACGCGCGGTATCTGCATTAAGCAGATCATTGCTGTTGTAGTAAACATCCTTAAAGGCGCCGCCAAAATTAATTTCGTTAGTTTTATTTAGTTATATAATCTTTCCGTATAATTATTAAAAACATTAGTATTATAATAATACCTGCTTGTTGAAAGTGTAAACAATGAATACAGTTTCTTGCTCCATAAACTTTTTAAAGAAATTCCCGTTGCAAATTGATATTGCTTAACATCAATATTATTTACTCCGATTGAATCTCTGCCATTGCGCATCGAATAATTTGTTACATCCGGTTCGCCTTTTATATCTATCTTATCGTTTCCGTAAATTCCCGACCAGGAAAGTTTTTGAGAATTTGACAAATCATAAGCAACTTTAAATTGTCCGTCATAATAATTAGGAACAGCGGTTAAACCGATTGCACCGACAATCAAATCGAGATAACTTTTACGCAGTGAAATAAGCCAGGAACCTTTATTATCTCCTATACCGCCTTCCAGTATTGCTCCTGCGCCGGCAAACGATACATTCAAATCACCATTTAGATTTACATTTCTTCTTCCTTCACGCGTATTCACAATCATCACCGAAGAAAGTTTATCGCCGTATTTAGAAATAAATCCACCGGTTGATAATTGAATGTTATCAAACACAGTTAAATTTTCGTTTGGTGCACCGCCGCGAACTAAAAGCTCATTATTCTGATCTGTAGAAGTTGCAACACCCGGCATGCTTTGTAGAATTCGCTGGAAATCCTGAGCCGAACCGGGAGATCGCCTTACTTCTTCCGCGTTTAAAACAACAGTGCTCAAATTATTCGATTGAATCGATTTATCAAAATAATCTGTAGAGACAGTAACTTCATTCAGTTCGACTGCAGCCGAAGACATCTTGACAGTTATATTTGCTTCTCTTCCTGAAGTAACAATAACATCCGTTTTAACAACTGGCCGATATCCAACCATACTAACTTTTAACGAATAAGTACCGAGCGGAACTTTTATTTTGAAATTTCCCTTTAAATCGGTTGCTGTACCGAGTTTTTCAATTTCATTAACTAAAATATTTGCACCGATCAGTGGTTCACTAGTAGCAGCATCCATAACTCTACCGGTTATAAAATTACTTTGGCCAATTATAGTTTTTGACAAAAGGATTGTTAAGATTAGTAATGTAAATAATACATTTACTTTTAATTTCATTTATCCCCTCTTTACTTTCATCTTAATGTAAAATTCTTTTACATAAGCGGTTAATTAACTGTATATAATACTATTATTTTTTATGTTTAGTATGTTAGTAAAATTAATTTATTACGGATACTACAGATGAAAGAGCAAATATCAATTGTACAGATGATTCAATTAATGCTTGCACCCGGATTAATGATCTCGGCTTGCGGTCTTCTGCTATTGGGAATGAATAATAAATATTCTCTTGTTGTTAACAGAATTAGATTATTGAATGAAGAAAGAAGAAAAATATTTAAAGATGCTAGCGAAAGAGATTTTAGTAATGATGAAAATGTTAGAGTGGAAAGTTTATCAATGCAGATTTCAGGTTTAGTTTTACGCGTTCGCCTTGTTAAAAATGCTGTATTGTTCGATACTATAGCGGTTGCTGTTTTCGTTCTTACATCATTAACTATCGGATTGCAATATGCTTTTGACCTGCATATATTAAATATTTTAGTAACAATTTTATTTTTACTGGGAATGATATCAGTCTTAATAGGAGTTTCCTACGCTGCTTATGAGACAAAAAAAGGGCACGATATAATTCAGCTAGAAGTAAAAGTTGATGAGTAAGCTTTTGAAATTTAATTGTGGAATGTAAATAACTGAATCATCTATTTTTTTGAATGTGCCGACATAAGAAAATGCCGGCGCATTCATAATTTTAATTCGATAACTTATAATAAAAAATTTGAGCGATGGTAAGGCGACAAGAATATGATCCCGAAGAACTTCTAAAGCCACATAATATGCTCCGGCTTTATGCAAACGGGGCATTTCCAATGGCTGATGAAATTACCGGTGAAATAAATTGGTATATGCCCGAAATTAGAACCATCATTCCGCTTGATAATTACAACTATCCACGCTCACTCCGAAAAACCTTTGAAAAATCCGATTTCGAGATTCGATTTGATACAAATTTTAAATCCGTTGTAAAAAATTGTGCATCCAGAGATATTACATGGATCTCTCCGCGATTAATAGATGCTTATATGAATCTTTATAAGATGGGACACATTCACACGGTAGAAACATGGCATAAGAATAAACTTGTCGGCGGTTTGTACGGTATTACTTATCGCGGTGCATTTTTCGGAGAATCGATGTTCTCTAAAATTTCACAAGCATCAAA
>JARRKF010000522.1:0-2503 GCA_037388405.1 Ignavibacteriaceae bacterium
AGAGCATCGCATTAATTTTTTTCTGGAATTTTGCATTATAAGGAAACTGTTCTGATATTAAAGTCATAGCTCTTTAACATTATTTAAATTTTATCACTCTTTTTTCATGGTACCGAATAAGTCAAAGCGTAGAATTGTAAGAGAAAAAGTGCTACAGCTTTTATATGCCTATGAAATGAACAAAGATGCATTCAAACCTCTTTCTTTGGAAATTTATGCTGAAATCACTGATGAAACCGATAGAGAGTTTGCAAAAGAACTAATTCAAAAAGTTCTTGCTAATATTGATGATCTTGATAAAAAAATAGCCAGCAGGGTAACAAACTGGGAAATGAGTCGAATAGCATTGATAGATAAATTATTATTGCGAATGGGGATCTGTGAAATACTTTACTTTCCTGATATACCTCCCAAAGTCTCCATTAACGAATCCATTGAAATTGCAAAAGATTATAGTACTGCTGGTAGTGGAAAATTCATTAATGGAATTCTTGATGCAATTCTTGCAGAAGAAAAAAATGAAGGTAGGCTAAAAAAGTCGGGCAGGGGACTGGTTGATGAATCAATAACACCTTCCAGACAGTAACTTATGAAAGAAAGAGGAAGAATATTTGTCTGGACTCTGTTCGATTTTGCAAATACTGCTTTCTCGGTAATAATTGTTACTGTTATTTACTCTAAATATTTTTCAAATTATGTTACCGATGGACAACGTTGGTTATGGGGTTTAGCAGTAAGTCTTTCAATGGTTTTAGCCGCAATACTCAGTCCGCCTTTAGGTGCTATTGCAGATTTCTCACGTAACCGAAAACGATTTTTATTAATATTTACTTTAGTCTCGGTAATCTGTACCGCATTAATGTTTTTTGTAAATAAGGGTGACATTTTACTGGGATTTTTTCTTTTTGTAATCGCCAATATTGGGTTTGAGTCCGGGCTTGTTTTTTATGACGCGTTTCTTCCAAATCTTACTGAGAAGAAAAATTTTGGAAGAGTATCAGGTTACGGATTTGCAATGGGATATGTTGGTGCACTTGCTGTCTTGCTTATTGTAATGTTTCTGCTTCCTCCTGCAGATTCACCAGATTATAATTTTTATATACGAATTTCATTTGTAGTAGCTGCTGCATTTTTCTTATCTTTTTCACTACCACTTTTTCTGTTAATCAGTGAACCACAAGTAAAAGATCCGATCAAATCTGATTTAATAAAAAACGGGACACGGAAAAGTTTCACTTTGCCTCAAATATTTTAAATATGAATGATGAGGAAATAATATTATTTTTTGTAATTGTTCAGAGTACTGCTGTTCTAGGATCATTCATTTTTGGAATAATTTCAGATCACATTGGCCCCAAAAAAACTATTAGTTATACACTAGTTATATGGATAGTTGTTGTAATTGGTGCATTTTTTGTCCAAACAATTATAGAATTTTACATTGTTGGTTTACTCGCTGGATTATCGATTGGTTCATCACAATCTTGCAGCAGGAGTCTGATGGCGTTGCTTACTCCCCGCGAGCGGGAGGCAGAATTCTTTGGTTTTTATGACGGATTATTTGGAAAATCTTCTGCTGTAATAGGTCCCTTTTTTTATGGAGTAATTTCTGATTTATCGAATGAGCGATTTGCAGCTTTAGCAATTGGTTTATTCTTTATCGCCGGATTGATAATTCTTCAAAAAGTCCAAGTTCCGTTTTATAAAAAAACATAATAAGAAATGTCAATTTAGATTACGAATAAATTAAGTCACATGCTTTCTTATAGTTTTTTATATAAAGATCTTAGTATTCAATCTGAGTTTATAAAGTAAGTTTTGTTCTGCTTTTTTTGCAGACAATTAATTTGGTTTGAAATATTCATACACAAAGTAATAATCTCTACTATGTGTTGATGAATATTTTATAATTGCTAATTAAAAAAATGTATAAATTTGAGCTGCAATTACAGAAAGAAAAATAATTATCCCTTGAGAATTTTAATTAACACTTAAAATTGGTTTACCTACAAATTGTTAATCAATCAATTAAAATTAAATTCTTAGTTTAGTTATATTTCAACCAAAGTTTCTTCATATGAGAGAAAAGTGTTTCATAATTTGGATCTCGATTGCTTTCTAGTGAATTTGTATTTAAAAAAGTATAAGCGATATTTCGATTTATTTTTGACTCCTTTTATACTTATACTTTTTTCTCCAATTCTAATTCTGACATTTCTTCTATTAAGAATATCCTCAACTGAGAAAGTTATTTACAAGCAATTGCGAATTGGACTAAACGGAAATTTATTCCCGTGCTATAAATTCCGAACAATGCATAATACAAATACAGTAAATGAACATATTACTTCGACTGATTCTACTACAATTAAAAGAGGTATACTTAATAAACAAAAAGATGATAAAAGAATCACTAAAATCGGATCATTCCTTCGTCAATCAAGTCTAGATGAATTACCTCAGTTATTTAACGTCCTTCGGGGAGAGATGAGCCTTGTTGGCC
>JARRKF010000523.1:0-2901 GCA_037388405.1 Ignavibacteriaceae bacterium
GTTTTAAGTTTAAATCTGTCTGATCTGATTCAATCCAATTAAATAACGCAACACTGTACCAATCACTTTCGTCACCTTCGGGTCTGAATATTAATTCGCCGAATGCCCCTCGTGTTTTAATGGTTTCTTTTTCATCAATGAGAAAATTTGGATTATCATCTTTTCTCTCTATGTACTGAAGATTCAATTCAAATGGATCAAAATTAATCGTAGCATCTCCGCCAAGCATCCAAAGTTCGTTTTGGGATTTTAATTCTTCCGAAACTTCTCGTTCTTCTTTTCCCCAATAACCCATCGCACCAACCCTTAGATGCTCTCCTGCATCTTGCGAAACTCTTCCAAAGAAGTTTTTGTATTTGTCATTATCAAAGGTTCCACTAATAAATTCTTCTCCTATTCCGCTTCCGTTAACAACCTCCAAAACAAGATCTGTCCCTGACTCAAAACCATAGTTGAACATTATACCTCTATCGTAAGTAAGATCAACCATTGAAGCACCGGGTCTTACTTTATAGATGTAGTAATCATCCCTGGTTAATCTTAATTCTCTTTTGAAAAGCGGATCGCAAACCTGGAATTGACCGATTGTGAAATCCAATTCTGTCCCAAACAGATTATTAAACATAAACCATGCATCTTCTATTTTCCCGGGTTCACCACTTTCAAGAATGTAATAAACATAATAGGCGACATCTTTAGTAATTGCTCCGCCTGTCATTAACTTGAAAAGAAGAGGTGCATAAAAATCTGATTGATCTGATTTATCCTTATTGTATGTTACGTATCCCTCAAGCCTTGCTGCAATTTAAATATGTTTTTCATTTTAATCCTCTTTTTATTCTTGAATGTCACCCTGAGCCTGTCGAAGGGTGACTTCACAAAACGTGTGTCAGGTTTCGACAGGCTCAACCTGACAGTAAATCAAGAGCGGACCAGAGTCCGGCATAAATTTTATCAGGGCAGCACAGTTACATAAGTCGAATGTTCGTTAACTTTTATTATTTCAGATTCTTCTTCGGGCACACCAAGAAAATCAGCAACAGGCTTAATAAGTTTCTGATAATTCAACACTGCCGTAACTTTCATTTGACCAGGTGCAGCGTCTGCAGGAATTGTAAATGTTAGATGTTCAATTTTTGTTTCTCTCGGACCAATTCTGTAATCAACTCCCTGTGATGCTGTATTCCACTGCTGAATTGTCATTCTTCCCTGCGGATCAAAATATGGTTTACGGAAAATTCTGTCGCCGATTGGAATTCCATCTCTCTGAACTCCCTTAAAGTTCGGATCGTTCAGTGCAATTCCCATATCCTGGTATGCGAGAACGTCTGCACCGATTGTATACTCTTCACCTTCAAATCCTTTTTTATCTACAGGAAGATGATATACTTTTCCTGCTGCATCAACTGCTTCCACGTGCATCCAGACTATTCTATCCTCAACGGAACCTGTTGGAAATTTATGTCCTGTTTTCTGATTGAACAAAGCAACCGTAAACCTGATTGCCTCGAGCGGTTCAGCCTCTCTAATATCAGGATGAATTCTTAATTCAATTGTTCCTCTAACTTTACCGGGATCGTGTGCACCGTGAAAGAGATGCTGCCATACGTCAGAATATTTATTCCCAACATCTGCTGATACTCCTTCTGCCTGAGTCATATGACAGGTTTGACACTTTACACCCTCTTCATAATATGGTCCTTCTTTAAGCTCGAGATGAGTTGATTTTACCCAAACGCCGTAAGGACTCATTTCGTTATGACATTTCAGGTTTTGGCGGAGGTACATCTCCGGCTAAAAATGAAATTGGTGCGTGACATCCATTACAGCCTGCTTTTACTTCTGCAACCTTTTCGTCCTTTTCTGCATGAGGAACTGCAAGCTTGAAATATTCAATCTCATCCCAGTGATGAGTATAGGCTTGTGACATCATTGCTTGTTTCCACTGCTGGTAAAAATCCGTGTGACAGGATGTTCCGCAAAACTCAGGTTTATCATAATTCTCGTACTTCTGAGTTCCGAGCGCTTCAGCACCGGCTTTAACTTGCGGAAATATTTGTAATGATACAAATAAAAAAATTAAAGTGATTATGGTTGAGATTGATTTCATATTGCCCTCCTTTTAAAAGAGAAATAATTAATTATAAAGTGTGAATTACTGAAAGATAAAATTGGATGGATACTTACGTGTATCGATCTTCTAATTATGAAGAAAATGATAAACAAGTGTTTGCTCCCAAAAAGTGTTTCTTTACTAATTAAACGTACTAACAATTATTTAAAATTGGTAGTTTTAAAATATTAAACGATCGGAAGCATAAGCCTCCGATCTTGTTTAGCGGTGTTACTATTTCTTTTTCGTCTTACTCGTAAGTCGGTAAGTTCAAACATTTAATAAATGCTGCAAGATGATTCTCTGAGCCTGCTTTCAAATTTTCATAGACTCTTATAATGTCTGGATTATCAACAAAGCTAAGCTGGTAATCAAGATCAGTAATATCAAGTTCTTCAATTGATTTTCCAACAAGCAAAGCTTCCTGCAAAGACTGATTTCCCTGTAAAATTAGTTGATCATAAAGTAACTGAAACTGCGGATCGGGGAAAACACCGACTGAATCTGTTAATATTGGGTCTGATAACCTGTACTTATTTAGCAGCCTGAGTTTAGCATCCATATGTTTTTGTTCACTTAATTGAATATTTAAAAAGACTTTGAGATTCCACAACTCACCCATAACTATATAGACATCTCTCGCCAACTTTTCTTCAATCCTCATATGAATAAGACCATCTTGTTCTTCTTGTGTAAGTTCATATGAGGATTGAAGAAAAGTTGGCGAGAGATGTCTATATAGTTATGGGTGAGTTGTGGAATCTCAAAGTCTTTTTAAATATTCAATT
>JARRKF010000524.1:0-3131 GCA_037388405.1 Ignavibacteriaceae bacterium
TTTTCTCTTTTGAAGAAATCCTGTTCAACTCACCGATTTTTGTAATTACTGATTTGTAATTTTCAGGCGAATAAAATTCACCGCCGGATTCATCAGCAATCAATTTAAGTAAAGAGTAGTTCATAACCGGATTAACCATTTCAAGATCAATCTCGCCAATATTAAAACTTCCGTTGTCTTTCCCTAAAAGTCTTCCATTACTCAAAGCTTCGCCTGAATAGCGGAAATCTCCGGTTTGATTTATTAAGATTGATCCCTCGTATAATCCGGGTCCGACATTCTGCATCTCGGTTTCATATTCATTTTTATCGGAGTTAATTTTAATTTTTATTTCAGCATCTGAAACCGGATTCAAAGATTCATCTGATACCTGGGCAGAGAATTCAATTTTTTCACCCTGTGAATAATTCTTTTTGGATGATTTTATGCTTACAAGTTTTTGCTCTTCCCCCGCTTTTAACCAGCGAAGTGAATTAACTATAAAGTTGTCAAACAACTCTATTCCTTTTGGTGCAACCTGAAGTTTCCATTTCCAGATATCCTTTGCGAGCACCGTTACCGATCGTTTTCCGCTGAAATTTTTTGTAAGTATCAATGGGATATTTAGAACGTTATTATTCATTTTTATTTCCGCCAGCATTTTACTTTCAATTTTTGGAGTAATTGTAAAATTAGGCTGCAATACTGGAGGAAGATTATTCCAGAGTTCCGTTAGGTTTTTATCATCCTGCTTTAATATCGGATTTTCAGATTCCTCAAGCATAATTTGTGGCTGAACTTCCCGGTATCCATTCATAACCTGATTTATACTGAATGAAAGATCATTCCCAAGAGTTGTAATTCTGTTTAAACTTATGTCCGGAGATAAAGTTAAAAAGTAAGGAATCTTGTCATTTTTTATTCTTGAATTTACCCTGTTTAGTAAGTCTGCCGGAGTTTGGTTGGACGGAAAGCCTACAAGAATAAAAACTTCAGCACTATCAATAAGCTGATAATTAAGTTTATCTAGAAATTTATCCGGAGCAATTTGAACAATAGTATTAACCTCAAAATTTGCATCTCGTTTTAGAGCATCTTTAATAAATGTTAAATCAGATGATGGGCTGGAAGCAAGCAATAAAACTCTAATTTTATTGGAGAGAACATTTACATAAAATATTTTTTTGTTATTCGCATCAGTAAATTCATTTTTGAGCGGAGTAATATCTCAACATTTTCACCTGAGAACCCTTTGTTGTAGATTGTCGCAATAACATTTGTCGGTGTTTCTGCGTACAAATAATCATTGTGTAGTATTTTTTTAATTTCAACATCTTTGCGTTGAGTTGTATCACCAATTCCAATTGTAAAAAGTGGTACTCCAAGATTTATTGCATCGTAATATGGATTACTTCCTGCAGTAATTACACCATCCGTAATTATGGTTGTACTTGCAATGTTTTTTTCAGAATTTTTTACATAATTAAAAACTTCCTGTAAATTCGTTGAGCCATCGGAGAAGTTAACACGATCAAGACTATCGGCACTTAAATCTCTGACTGAATTGCCAAACTCATAGAATGTCAGATTATTCTGTGAAGCATTGTTCAATAGATAATTTAATATTTCTTTTGAGTTCGTTGAGCGTTTAGTTCCATCATCAATAGTCATTGATCTTGAATTATCAATGAATACAAGATTACTTGGTTCAAGATTTAGTTTACGGTTAAGATTTAATATGGGTTCGAAAAGAATAAAACATAATAATAGTAAAGCAAGTGCTCTGAGTGTTACCAAAAGAATTTTTCTTGATTTATTTACCGGAGGGATCGTATATCTGTAAACATAATATGAATAACCGGCTATCAGTAAGATTGCCAGAAATAAATAAATGACGGGATAATTAAGGGTTAAACTAACTTCTTCGTAACCAAACATTAAAAAACAATTTCTCCTTTGAAAACCGTTACCGCCTTACCGGAGATAGTCAATTCATTTTTAGCATTTGAAAAAGAAACATTTATTCTTCCTTTTCTTCCTAAAACATCTCCCTGTTCAAAAGTAAAAATTTTTCCTTCAGTATCTTTTTCAATAAGTCCCAAATATCTAAGAACCAGCAACAGCGGTCCGCTTGAGCATGGTTTCCTTTTTCCAAGGTTTCAGTTGTAAACAAAGTAAATGTATCAAATCCTTTGCTTGAAGATGATAAATCAAATAACATTTTGAAATCAGGTTTAAGGTTCATTAATTCTTTAAGAGTTGAAACGTATATGTAAAGATAGCCACCGTCATCAATTATAAAAGGAAATTTTTCAGTATTGATTGATTTTTCGCCTCCAAGTGCATCGATAATTTCTTTTTTATTTGCTTTAAATTTTGATAATTGAGGTATTGGAAGGCTAAGTGAATACAGTCCATCTTCAAAACTGCATTTTAACAAACCCGATAGAGTTTCAAAAGTAATGCTGGAATTATTTTTAATAATTCCCATTTGATAGAGATAGTGTAAAGAAGCAATTGTCGCATGACCACAAAGCTTAACTTCAACCGAGGGAGTGAACCATTTTAAATTAAAATCTGCTTCGGTTGATTTAGATATGAAAGCTGTTTCGGAAAGGTTAAACTCTCTTGCAATTAATTGCATTTCCTCTTTGCTCAGATCTTCGGAAAAAACTACCCCGGCCGGATTACCCCGAAATGGGAAATCTGTAAACGCATCAATCTGCCAAACATCAGTTATCTTTTTCATCAAGCTTTTTTTCTATGTTCCATTTTTTCATCTCTTCATAGGTGTCATAATCGGTAAGATCAAAATGGATTGGAGTGACCGAAACAAAATTGTTCTTTATTGCAAGCTGATCGGTATGAAGTTCATCTTCAATTTCTATAAGCTTACCGGTAAGCCAGTAATAATCTTTACCATACGGATCGGTTCTTTTCTCATAAATGTCATCCCATTTTGCTTTGCTCTGTTTAGTTACTAATATTCCTGCAATTTCACTCTCTGCAATGTTTGGGACGTTTACATTCAAAAGTGTTCCTCTCGGAAGTCCGAACCTGGTTACTTTATTTGCAAGAAATTTAGCAACCTTACCTGCATAACTAAAGTCAGTTGCCTCGTGACTTGTAACAGAAATTGCGATTGCAGGAAC
>JARRKF010000525.1:0-1119 GCA_037388405.1 Ignavibacteriaceae bacterium
TTTCTTCTACATCCTGATAAAACCGACTTAACCAATTTTTGTGTTTTTGTTATTTAAAATACCTTATAAATATTAGCTGATAGCTTTCTGATAATTAGGAATGATTTTCGGATTGTCCGGAGAAGTTAGTTTTAGAATTTCAGTTTTTTCTTTTATTAGTTTTGCAATAATTATAAGCTTAATATTAACTGTTGAATCATCTTTTTTTAAAGCCAGTAGCGATTTAATATCTTTAGCTGATAGTTCTTCTAATAGTTTAAAGTCCAGACCGACAATAGTTTTTGAAGCAATATCTATATCATTGAGTGCATCATTATAATTTTTCGCTTCTTTATTGAAAAGCAACTTAGCAAGAACCTGTACAAGCTGTTCTATCATCCTCATTATGTAATCTTGCTGTATCATAGTTCCTTATTCAGAATTAAAATAAAATGTGCTAAACTTTTTATACTCTCGACATTTCAAAATTAATTTAAGGAATCACCGCCTTCTTCAATCAATTCAATTTCTTTATCTTTTAGCTTTACAATCCAATAATGATAATTAATGCAGCCGGAAGGACAATCTCCCCAACCATAGTTATATCTATAATTTCTGGAATTATACTGATTCTCCAGAGAAATATTGCTTCCACCTCCAATTAATCCAACAGGTTCAACTGTTATAAATTCATTTGTCTTTTTAAACTCTTCAATTAAAGCGAAATAGTTTATTGGGATCTGAGATTTTATTTCAAACCAATAAGTGCTATCCGCTTGCTCCATATAATTAATATCTAAATTATAATTGTTAATGATTGAATCAATTTCAATAACACCGGTATTTTTAATTCCATTTCTCCAATTAACTGTCCAGTTTTTGGATGTATCTACAAAAACTAAAATTTGATACAATGTAATAGCACCGGGCGAGTGCAATGATTTTGCATATTCGAAAAATGAATTGCTTATTTTGAAACAGTTACTATAAATGTATATCAAGTCTTCGTAATAAGATTGAATATTATTTTCATTCAATTTTATCTGCTCATATTTTTTAACAGAATCTTTTAATAATTGCTCATATTCAATAAATGCAGCATCATCGTAGTAAAGATTCTTACTTGAATCATTCAACGGA
>JARRKF010000525.1:1177-3432 GCA_037388405.1 Ignavibacteriaceae bacterium
ACATTATTAGTGCAGGAGTTAAGTACTATTACTAAAAAGAAAGGAAATATTTTTTTCATAACTCTGTCTCCTCGTAAGGCATAATGGTGTTGCAAATAACCGGCGCCCCGTAACAAGAAAGCCGGTTAGAAAGTCTACGCCAATAATTTTGCAACCGGATTGTAAATTCAACTGTACAAGCCGGTTGCAACAATTTAATTTATTAGTACTATGCCTATTAGCAATGTTATCTATTTCACTAACTTATTAACAACACAAATGCCGCACTGAAAACGGCGTCCGGTTGATTTACTTGTTATGTGTAAAAAATATTACTAAAATAATTATGTATTTAATTTAATCGCATCCATATTCTTCTGCGAAATATTATCAATGTTATCAAAGATATAAAAGCACAGATAATAATGAACCCAGTAGGGAAAAATTCAAAGTATGGAATCAAACCGATTACATTCATTTCCCTTAAAACAATTCTAATCAAACTCTTTGTAATTGCATCGGCACCTTGATTTGGGAAAGCATTTATCATTACAACTATACTAACATGATGTTCCGGTAAATATACCATATATGTTGTTATTCCAATATTTCCTCCACCGTGTCCGATTGCATCTTCACCAGAGGAAAACCTTCTCGTATATAACTGAACACCTAATCCATACGCCCTCATATTTGCAGTGGGTGAAAATTCTATAAAATTCAGCATTTCTTTAATTGAACTTTCTTGCAAAACTTCCTCTTCAAAAAGCGCGTGGCACCAGAAAGCCAAATCATGGGCAGTAATAAATATGCCTGAAGATCCATAAGTGATACTTTCATGTGAATTTCTTGGTAGAAAAGTCACGTCTTTGTTCAAATCATCAAAATTAAAATTATCGCCATAAACATGAGCAAGTTTATTTTGTGGTATTTCATCCTCCAGTGAAAGAAAAGCATTACTTATGCCCAATGGCTGCCAAAAGTACTTTCGAAAATTTTCAGACAGATTTGAAGCCGTTGCTTTCTTAATAATCATCGCCATTAGCAAATAATTGGTATTCGAATATCGCCAACCTTTTCCCGGGGGGAAATATGGTTCCTTAATATAATTCAGAACTTCCTCAGGGGACCATATTTTTGATCTGTCTTTTTTAAGATCATCCCAAATTTTCTAGTGTGGTTAAGGAGTTGCCGTATAGTTATTTTATTATCAATATAAGGGAAATCCGGAAGCCACTTTGACAACGGATCTTCCATTGATAGAATATTTTCTTCAGCAAGCTTTAATGCAAGAGCGGCAACAAAATTCTTAGTAACACTTCCTATGGCAAATAACATTTCTGGTTTAATGGATACAGTATCATGAGATAATCCACCTACTGCATCCCATATTTTTCTATCCGGAACAATAACAGATGCTGAGACACCATGTATATTAAATGCATCTATCTCTTCATTTAAAACTGTTTGAATCTTTCTTTCAATAGGAATGTCTTCGTCACATGAACTAATAGCAAGAGAGATTAAGATAGTAAGTGTAAATGCTAATGCGACTTTCATAAAGACCCAGCTTGTTTATTAAACTTACACATAACTATTACTTATACCAAATTGGCGGTCTCCAATTCGGTAGATATTCACGAATTATTTTCTAATATATCAACCGCTCGAATGTTCTTACTAATTCCTTAAGCTCTTTTTTTATTTGGACTTATCATCCGGCTTATAAATTCTTATCGGGAAATATTCCCGAAAAAAATCTCATATATCTTCTGTATATAAAAATCGACATCCTCCCAATGTCATCGTGGTCTTTGATAAGAAATCGTATCCCCTGAATATCAGCTTATAAAAAGTAAATTAAAATTCTTCGTATAGCAAGTATAATAAAGAATCATCCTGTCTTTAATCTGTTTAAAATAACCAGACTATTTAAACTTTGCTGCAAACATCATTCACGTTGCCGTTTATTATTTTATTCTTTGCCGGTTAAAATATTTTCAAGCCTTTGACGTTTTACATAATTTTCAAAACGGAAAGATTGAGCAATAGAAATTAATTCTTCATCGGACAATCCTTTAAACAAATTACGATATTCCGGCACGAGTGCTTCAGCAATCAGGATATGCCTGACCAGCAGGGCAATGTGTCTTTCCTGACCACTTGGATAGGGATTATAATCCGGAAATTCTTTTTTAAACAGTTCTTCAATTGGCTCCATTACCTGCCGAATATTTTTATCAGACGATCCCCAGGCATCAGCGCCAAGATAATCT